>CALLUY010000084.1 GCA_938010615.1 uncultured Pirellulaceae bacterium
CGCCGCTTTGTCAGCGATCCTGACGACTTTGTCGGCGTAGGGGTCTTTGTATTTTTTCTGAGCCCAACAGGCGGTCGGCGAGAAGCATCCGAAACATACCGCGACCATCAACGAGCCAACGAGGGCTCTTTGCGACCTGAAATTCATGTTCACCCCAGTTTGTGTCCAGCGATCTGATTACACATTTTGGAAGGCAAATGCGTTGTAAGAGAGAGATCCAGCTAATTAAAGGATAGTTTTCCTCTCAATTCATGTCAATAATTCAGAACATTCGCCAGCGTTGAGCCGTTTACCGAACGGGGGAGTTTTCGGTTCTGCGTCGGAGCTGGCGAATTTCGGTTTTGAACGTTTTTGCAATTCGGTTACGCTGACACGGCAACGGTCGCCTCTATTTTTACGATTTCGGTCGGGAGCCTATCTAGATGAAGATTTTTTCGATAATCGCCCTATTAGGGTTACTGATCCTTTCGGGCTGTAGCGATTCAGCCGCGCAGGACAAGCAAACAGAGAACAAGCAGGTAACCGAGGCTCAAGAAACAACCGGCGAAGCGGCCGCGAAAGAGGAACAAGAAATGAAGCTGGAAACTGCCACGTTTGGAGGCGGATGCTTTTGGTGCACCGAAGCCGTCTTTCTCAGGCTCGATGGAGTCGAGTCAGTCATGCCCGGATACATGGGCGGACACGTCGTCAATCCAACTTACGAACAAGTTTGCGGCAAGAAAACCGGACACGCAGAAGTCATTCAGATCAAATTTGATCCAGAGAAAATTTCCTTCGATGAGCTGCTTTACGTTTTCTTCAGCACGCACGATCCGACGACACTAAACCAACAAGGCAATGACGTTGGACCGCAGTATCGCAGTGCCATCTTCTTTCACAACGATCAACAAAAAGAATCTGCTGAATCCATCATCAAGACGCTGGACGCAGGAGACGCTTTTCCCAATCCGATCGTGACGGAAGTTACCGCGGCGGCCACGATGTACAATGCCGAAAACTATCATGTCGACTACTTCAACAAAAATCCTGGCAACGGCTACTGTCGGGCCGTGATTCCATCGAAGCTGATGAAACTGAAAAAGCTCTTCGGCGACAAACTTAAAACTCAATTTCAGAACTAGACCATTCATGCCCAAATTCAACGTGAGTGTGCCTCACGATATCGATCGCACCGAAGCCGTTAACAAACTCAAATCATTCATGGACGCCGCGCGAGAAGACTCGCCCGTCGAACTCTCCGACGTCAAAGAAGATTGGGACGAGAGCGGCAATCTGGATTTCGCTTTTTCTGCGATGGGCTTTCGAATCGCTGGAAAAATGGTCACCGAAGCCATGCAAGTGTCCATCAACGGCAGCCTGCCATTTGCAGCATTGCCCTTTCGTGGCGCAATCGAGAATCAATTGAAGTCGAAAATTATCGAAGCATTCGATGCTTAGGAATCCTCTTTCTGTTCCCCAACGTTGACTTATAAGTTTCACTTAGCAGTCAACATTCCTTGGCAGAAAAAGTTTGACAGCGGAGGCGAACATCTTCACGATGATTGGATATCCGATCATCAACAGGAATAGTGTCATGCCTCAGTCAGTGCTTGAAGCGATCCGTCAAGGTAATTGGGATTTCGAACCAGACTTTTCGGAAAATGGGAAAAGTCGATTCGACTCAACGTTTGCTCTTCCGGGAACACAAGAAAAAGTCGACGCCCTGGCTCAGCGTGCACGGTGCGGATTGCCGCTTTGGCACCCAGAGGATCGCAGAACGTTCGACGATACGTTTAGCGGCTTGGAGTAGTCTTGGAGATGCAATTTATTCAGCCCGGAGCTTTGAGGAAATTGCCTAGTTTGGTCTGTCCGTGCTAATGCAAACCCGACGCGCAAGTTTTGAAGTTGCACGCTTTCAGTCACGAAGTGACGGCATGCATTAGCCATGGACACAAGTCCGTGGTTACGGTTAATGAACCGCCCGCAGAGTGCCGCAGGCACGGTAGGAGCCAAGCTTTGCACTACCGCAATTTTCCTGCCGTCCTTTCAGGACTGCCGATTAATGCATCTACGTTTTCCATGGACTTGCGTCCATGGCTAATACATGCCGTGCTTTCAGCACTAAACACTGCAACTTCAAAACACGTAAGCGAGGTGTGCCCTGATACTTCGCTTACTGGGAAATTGCATGGTTTGCATCCAGCAATCCAATACGACACAATGAAATCTTCCAGACTTCACCCGGAGATTTTCGTGCGCACAACTACCTTGTTTTCAAAAACGCAAATCATGACGCTGGTTGGTTTGCTTCTGCTGATGACCCAAACGGCGGTCTTAGGACAATCACTCCAAAATCTTAAAATCCCGGAAACAACCGCCGCCGTCATGGTGGCTCGACCCAAGGCAATCATTGATGATCCGGCGATGGAGTTCATGCCCCATGAATTACTGACCGCGTTTGGGCAAAGTGAATTTGGCATCGATCCTTGCAAAATCGATTCGCTAACGGTGATGGTCGACGCAATCGAAAACCCGAACAAGCCACCACACTTTGCGGCCGTCTTGCACTTCACCGAACCGGCGAAGGTATCCGGACAACTGCTCGAAGATGCGGAAACGGGTGAACTTTTGGGGCGTCCAATTTATCGCTTTGGTGAAGAAGACGAGCCGGTGTTGATGGTGAAAGATGACCAAACGCTGGTCTTGGGCAATGCGGCGTACATTGAGAAAATACTGGTTGGCAAGACGACGGCTGGCAAACTAACCGACGAACTCAAGTTGGCGAACCCAAACAATGAGCACGTCGTGGTCGTGATGGCAATGGAGTCAAGTCGATCGTTGCTTGACGAAATGTTGCCTCGCAAAAGCCAACTTCCTCCTCCCTATCAAGGCCTGCGTGACTTGCCGGACTTGATCGAAACCGCCACGCTAAAACTCAACTTCAATGAATCGCCTGTCAACTCCTTATCACTAACAGGCGCTGATGAAGCGGCCGCCAAGAGAATCGAAAGAACTTTGCGACAAGGTGCTGCATTGGGGCGAGGTGCGTTGATGAATCAAATGGCGTACGAATTTCGCGACAATGAAGCTTATCTGACCGCCATGGAAAAATACGACTCGCGAATCGGCGACGTCATCGATACTGCTCTTAAAGGAAAGCAATCCGGCAATCGCCTGGTTTACGACATCAAGAACTCCGCGCAAGTTTCCAATGCTGCGGTTACAGGAACCCTGATTGGAATGTTGCTACCGGCAGTGCAGCAGGTTCGCAAAGCGGCGCGTCGAACGGAGTCGCTTAATCGACTGCGGATGATCGTGTTGGCCAGCCTGAATTACGAATCCGCACACATGCGATTTCCTCGCAACATTACCGATCGTGATGGCAACGTGTTGTTGAGCTGGCGAGTCGCGATCTTGCCGTTCATGGAACAGAACCATTTGTACAATCAGTTTCACATGGATGAGCCATGGAATAGTGACCACAACATTGCGTTGCTTGATCAGATGCCTGACATCTTTAAGTCGCGTGGATTCAAGTCCGATTCGAAGACCCTGTATCAAGGCTTCGAAGGTCCCGGCGGTATTTTTGAACCCGGAGGACGGGGAATCGGATTCGGCAGTATCACAGACGGTTCGTCCAACACGATTTTCTGTGTCGAGTGCGATCCCAAATCAGCCGTCGAATGGACGCGTCCTCAAGATCTGCCGTTCGATCTTGAGGAACCGATCACGTCCGTCGGGAAATTCCGCAAAGGCAATTTCAATGCTGCCTATTGTGATGGCTCAGTCCACACATTTGATTTTGGATCAATTGCCAACCAGCTCAACAAGCTGATTCATCGATCCGACGGGAGCATCATCAATCACGATTCGCTGCGGCGGCGATAGGATCTAGACCTCGAGTAATAAGGCCTCATGACACGACTCAAGCATCTTTAGTTTGCGACGATGTTCACCAATCGATCGGGAACGACGATCACTTTACGGACCGTCTTCCCGTCGATCAATTCCTGAATCCGCTCGTTGGCCAATGCAATCTCTTCGAGTGCATCCTTCGACAATCCTCGTTCGACCGTGATCTTAATTCGGTTCTTGCCCATGATTTGAATGGGAATCTCAACCGTCGATTCGATCGTCAACGCTTCGTCGTATTGCGGCCACGGCTCATACGCCAACGAACTCTCGTGCCCCAAAACCGACCAGAGCTCCTCGCAAAGGTGCGGCGCCAGCGGCGACAGCAACAACACAAACTGCTCCATGATTGCTTTCGGACGATTCTCCTGACCGGTGAAGAAGTTAACGAACTCCATCATGCGAGAGATCGCCGTATTGAAGCTGAGCTTCTCAATGTCGTTCGACACGGCCATGATCGTCTTGTGCAAAATCCGAGTCTGCTCTTCGGTCGGATCGTGATCGCCAACCGCTGCGTGCAGCTTAACTTGCTCGGCTCGGTCATCGATGATCATCCGCCAAACGCGATCGAGAAATCCTCGAACGCCACTGACGCCCGACATACTCCACGGCTTCGACTGCTCAAGCGGGCCCATGAACATTTCATACAGCCGCAACGCATCGGCGCCGTAGTCCGCAATAACGACATCCGGATTGATCACGTTGCCGCGACTCTTGGACATCTTGTAAGCGCGACTGTTAATTCGAATTGACGGCTCTGAAGCGATCACAAAGAACTCGCCCTGTTTCTCAACCAAATCCGGCTGAAGCGAAACGGACTTCAACACTACAGACGTATCCGACTTCAAAACCGGTTGATGGTTTTCATCTTCGGTTACATCGGCCGCGGAAACCCACTGCTCGTTGGCATCGCGATAGCCAGTAAATTCGTTTTCACCAAGGATCATTCCTTGGTTCACCAAACGTTGGAACGGCTCGTTCGTGCTCACGTGGCCGCGATCAAAAAGCACCTTGTGCCAGAATCGTGAATACAACAAGTGCAACACGGCATGTTCGGCGCCGCCAATGTATAGGTCCACCGGCATCCAGGCTTTTTCCAACTGCGGATCAACAAAGCAGTCGTCGTTGTGCGGATCGATGAAACGCAAGAAGTACCAACACGAACCAGCCCATTGCGGCATCGTGTTTGTTTCGCGGCGATACTTCACGCCGTCAACAACCGGAAACAACCAGTCATCGTCGGCTTTCTCCAACGGCGGCTCGGGGCGTCCATGCGGCTTGAAATCTTCCAGCTCAGGAAGCTCAACCGGCAAACTGTCTTCGGGAACCGCACGAATGCGTCCGGTCTTGTTACCTTGTTCATCAATGTGATGCAAAATTGGAAACGGCTCGCCCCAGAAACGCTGACGCGAAAACAACCAGTCGCGAAGCTTGTAGTTGACGGCGGCTTTCCCAAGCCCGTTACCATCAAGCTGCGAAGTAATCTCGGACTTCACATCGGCAGTTGATTTACCATTGAAGTCGCCGCTGTTGATCGCCGTTCCGTGACCGGCAAAACATGCTTTGCCCGAAGCGACATCCGCAGGATCAATGTCAGATGACTCTGGCGGTTGAACGACCGGCACAATATCGATGCCGTACTTGGTCGCGAATTCATGGTCACGTTTGTCGTGTGCCGGAACCGCCATGATGGCTCCCGTTCCGTAGCTGATCAAAACGTAGTCGGCGATCCAAACTGGCACCTGATTTCCGTTGACCGGATTGACGGCGTAGCTACCAGTGAAGACGCCGGTCTTGGTGAGCTTATCATCCTGCCGGTCACGATCGCTCTTGGCTGCAGCAGCAGAACAATAGGCTTCGACATCCGCTTTCTGGTCGTCGGTCGTCAACGCTTCGGCGGCAGGATGCTCAGGCGCGATCACCATGTAAGTGGCACCGAAAAGTGTATCTGGCCGAGTCGTATAAACTCGCAACACGTCGCCGTCGGGCTTGCGTGGAAAACCAGAATCACCGCGCGCTGCTTTCCAGTCCGCTTCGCCCGCTGCGTCGCCGATGAAGAAGTCAACTTCGGCGCCAGTGCTGCGACCAATCCAGTCGCATTGAAGTTTCTTGATGCCGTCCGACCAATCAAGCGGCTCAAGCTCTTTCTCCAAGCGATCGGCGTACGCAGTGATTCGCAACATCCACTGTTTCAACGGACGACGCTCAACCGGGTGGCCGCCTCGTTCGCTCAAGCCATCTTTGACTTCTTCATTGGCTAACACAGTGCCCAAGCCAGGACACCAATTGACAAGCGCATTGGATTGATAGGCCAATCGAAAATCGTCACGGTATTCGGCGACGGCTTCTTCGCCTGCTGATTGAACTTCATCCGGAATCGGAAGCTCGGAAATCGGTCGCCCTTTTTCAGTTGCCGGATCGAACCAAGTATCAAACAACACCAAGAAGATCCACTGAGTCCACTTCACATACGGAACGTCGGTCGTTGAAATCTGACGATCCCAGTCGTAGCTGAAACCAAGCTGCTTCAACTGTCGCGTGAACGTTTGGATGTTCTTTTCAGTCGAAACGCGTGGCGGCGTGTTCGTTTTGATCGCGTACTCTTCAGCTGGCAAACCGAATGCATCAAAGCCCATCGGATGCAGAACGGTAACTCCATTCATTCGCGCGTGCCGAGCGACGATGTCTGTCGCGGTGTAGCCTTCAGGGTGCCCAACATGCAGTCCGTTACCGCTGGGGTATGGAAACATGTCCAACGCGTAGAGCTTTTTTTCGCCAACTTGTTCGGGAGTTTTGAACGTTTTGTTTTCGTCCCAATAGCGTTGCCAGCGAGGTTCGATTTCCGAGGGTTCGTACTTTGGCACTTAAATTGTCCTGGTCGTTAACGATAGATTTTGATTCTGTTTCGCAATGTGGGTGATAGTCTACCGGAATTATTCGCGACGACAGAAGACCCTAACCAAGTTTTCCATGTTCAGATGCAATGCCCACGACTCGCGAATAATCCGGGCTTTAGCAGAGTGCCCACGAATCAAAAGGACCACTTTTTTCTCTGGTGGTTCGGGGGTTCGACCAACGCCGTGAAGAGTTTTTCGAATGCCGAGATTCTACCTTACGCATCGTTTTCTGGGAGGACACCCGGACGCTCACGCGTCTCGGCTCACTTTTCAATTCGAAGCAGGCAAGTGAGCCGTTGGCCGTAAGGCCTCGGGTAGCCACGAAAAGAAATGCAGGCCGTGCTTTTTGCTGTCTGGAAACTCTTCATGGCGATGGGGTTTCGCCCCTGCAATACGCTGATTTACTGTCGACGAACGGACTTTGCGGCCATGCGAGAATTCTCCGCTGGAGAATCGGTTTCTTTGTGTTAAATTGAAGGCCTCACCGGAACAGCTTCAGAACAGATCGATCTCATGATTCGCCGTCGGCCAAAAATTAGACTCAC
>CALLUY010000085.1 GCA_938010615.1 uncultured Pirellulaceae bacterium
CTCCATCAAACGAGCAACCAACAACTAAAATCAGAACCCAAGCCACTTCCTCAAGCTCTCCACAATTCAATTTGAAAAAATCACCCATGGTGAATTAGCCCCCGCCTGAGCCGAAATTAAAATCACAGCCTGGGAGAGTCGTGCTACTATCGGCGATCCGGGTTTTGAAATGCCCTCTAGTATTGTCGATCGTCAAGCAGAGTTTGGCTCCGCAGGAACCAGAACCCGCAGTGCCCCGGGACAAACATCGATTTCCAGCGGAAGAACTCCGCCCGGATCGCCATCCAATTCGTAATAAACTGGATCGTCTCCACTGGCTTCGATTCGTAGCGATTTAAACTGGGCAAAGTTCGTCGCTTCAAGTCGACCGTGACTTTGCAGGAAGGTGGTAAGCATATACCAAACGCCGCTGAAGATTCCTCCGTCACGGTAGGTGCAAATATCCAACTTTCCGTCGGAGTCATTTGCTTCGGGAGTGATTCGTAAGTTGATCGCGTAACGCGGAATGTTAAAAACGAAGGCCCAACGAGCAGACTGCTCAATGGATTTGCCATCAACGACAAGTCGCAACGCCGGAAACCGATAGCTGGCGATCGTCTGAAAAATTGGCTTGAGCCAAGAAAGATAATTGATGTGACCGGTACGAATTTCGTCCAGTCGTTTTACAACTGCGGCGTCGAATCCACAGCTGGCGACCACAAAAAATAGTTTGCCGTTGGCGTTGCCTGCGTCAATGCGAGCTACCTTCGCATCTTTGATCAGCGATACGAAAAATTCTTCATTCGCTTTAAGGCCGAGATGGCGACCGAGCAAGTTTTCGGTTCCCAGCGGAAGGATCGCAAAAGGAGTCTCTCGCGGCAACAAGTTTGCCAAAACCGAAACCGTTCCATCACCGCCCGCAGAGACAACCGCGCGAAGCGTTCCAGATGCCAGATTTTTCTCGGTGACGGATTTTACTTCCGCAAGATCCGTCAACAGAATCGGCTCAAAGCCTTCCGTTTCCAATCGTTTCGCAATCGATTCGCAGAGTGACCTTCTATCTGACGCTCCCGAATTCGGGTTGATCGCGAAGATGATTGTTTTCGCGGTCGGATCGAGTTGTTCGTCAGATGAAGTCATCTTGGAATTGTAGACTTGTCAGGGTTGGAGGCTCAACCTCCGATTGCGTGCCTAGAAATCCTCATGCGGAATGATCTCGCCACCGCGGATCGTGCCGAGTGCAAAAAACAAATCTGCGGTTACGTTTTTGTCGATCGTGTGAATCGAACCGTCAGCGAACGCAAAGTTCGTCGCTCCACCGAAGTGCATGCTGTTGAATTGAGCGAAGCCATGGAAGTGGGCATCACTCTGCCCTTTGTTATTTGGTGGCTCACCCGTCCAGCCAACGACTCTCCAGCCGGTGAACTCTGTGCCGGTAACGACGCCAGCCCAAGTCGAATCAAACGTGTCAGAACTTCGCTCGCCTAGCAAAACGGTGTTGCTGGATCCGTCCGCAAGATCGACGTAAGACGTGGCACTATTTTGAAAGAACGCTCCGTTGATGTTCCTGTCGCCATCATGGAGTAGATTCAAGTCCGGACACATCTCACCTTCGCCATCTCCATCATTGTTGGCTTCCATTTCCACCATGCGAACTGAGGATCCGATGCAGCCGACGTAATGGGTTCGGGCAATCGTGAAAGGACCAGCAGGAATCGCCCCATTCACAAGCCCGGAAGCCTCTGGGGTCACTTCCATTTCGAAGGTGTGCTCATCGTAGGTCGAGCTCGGACAAAACAGGTTGGGGATGTGTTGCACGATCGCGTCAGAGAACTTTTCTTCAATCAGATTCTCGTTGATTCGAATCTGGTTGTAGATCGCACTTTGCTCAAAGAAAGGCAAGATCTGCGTCGTCCAACTCCAGCCGGTTTCCGTTGGAAGATCTTTTCCGCCGATCCAACCGGAGGGGAAATGCATGTGAGCCGATTCGTGATTGATGACGGCCAAACCAAGTTGACGAAGATTGTTGGCACATTCAACGCGTCGTGCAGCTTCGCGAACGGACTGAACCGCTGGTAAGAGCATCGCGATCAGAATGCCGATGATTGCGATCACGACCAGTAATTCAACCAGTGTGAAAGCTCGCCTATTCCGGATTGAGTTTTGAGAACTCATGGGTGACTCCGCAGGTAAAATTTGGGTTGTCAATCTGGAAGTGCGACACCTCTTATTGTAAACGTCTTTCCGTGGCTCGGAAAGCAGATTAATTCCGCGTCTGTTTCAGCTTGCCACAATTGGCAATATGCGTATGTTCCAATTCGCAACAACGGGATTTTGTCGCCACCGTTTCCAGCAAGGATTCGTTGCGTTTAAGGCGTGTGCAACATTGGCACGAAGGTTGCTTCCTGTTTAATTTCGGCCCGTGAAGCAAAGGACTCTGTTCGCTCACCACCTTGCCCCTTGGTGATCTTACGTCAAATGTTTTGACACCCTTTCACTTCCGGGCTTTTTTTTCGCAATAGGAAATTGCATGGTTTTGGTTTGCGCAAATCATAACCGACGCGTGAGTTTTGAAGCTGCACACTTTCAGTCACGAAGTGACGACATGCATTAGCCATTTGACCTGAGGTGGCATAAGCCTCTGGCTTGTGATCGTGTTTAGTGCTGAAAGCACGGCATGTAGTAGCCATGGACGCAAGTCCATGGAAACGTTGATGCATTAATCGGTAGTCCTGAAAGGACGGGAGGAAAACTGCGGTAGAGCAAAGCTTTGCTCCTGCCGTGCCTTCGGCACTCTGCGGCGATTGATGAACCGATACCATGGACTTGCATCCATGGCTAAAACATGTCGTCACTTCGTGACTGAAAGTGTGCACATATTTTAATCCGAAGGAATTTCAGCCATTAGCCGGAGGTCGAGCGTAGCGACCACCTCCGGACATTAAGAATGCACGATTCGATCCTGAAGGGATCGCAGCAAACGCCCGCTGTGATCCCTTCGGGATCATGTTTGCTTTCGACCGAATCCGGTGATGGCGCTGCGCTTATCACCGGCTAATTGCTTGAATCCCTTCGGGATGGGCCGATATAAAGCAACTTCATAGAGCGTGAGCGAGGTGCCAGCTGCACCTCGCTCACGCGTCGGATTGTGACTGGCAGTATGCACC
>CALLUY010000086.1 GCA_938010615.1 uncultured Pirellulaceae bacterium
CCATGCCAGAGGTTAGATTTGGTACAACGAACAGGCTGCGCCACAAGAGTCGGTCTCATGATTCGAAGTCGGGTCCGATCGCGGCTGACGTGGGGATTGGCAGCGGCTTGGGCTGTGACAACCTGAAAGCTGAAGATCCTAACAACTCAATAAACCGAAAAGCCGATCGCAATTCGATTAAGTTCGACGGCGACGATCACCGGGACATAGCATCGCGGAGCTGTAGGGCGACATTGTTTTGACAAACGCTAGTGACGTTTCTTGCTCTTCCAGGTGCCGCCATATTGATAGTGAGGATTTTCTGGTTTGACTTTTTCAAGGCAGTCACGGCAGACGAAAATCCAAACGCCCTCCTTTTCGATGCGAACTCGAAACAGAGTATCCCTCTCCAGTTCACAACGCGAACATTCCTTTTGACGGATTCGTTTGATCTTTGCCATGGAATTCGGGCGTCTGCGATGGTTTGAACTTGACCGAACGTTATGCTGCGTGCCAAATGACGGTCTAAGCTTGGGTGTTTTGTAATACCTTCGGTATTCTGTAAAACCGAATTATCTATCAACTCTACAACAGCTTGCCATGTACGTTCACCGCCTTGCGTGGATTGCTCTGATCTCGGTTATCGTTTTGGTCGCGGTTGGGGCTACGGTTCGAGTCACCGGATCTGGATTGGGCTGTCCCGATTGGCCGACCTGTTGGGGGTGTTTGATTCCTCCGACCAGTGCTGATCAAATCGATGTTGAGAAGCTCGATTTGGAGAAGTTCAAGCGGCATGCCATCCGCAAAGGTATCGATCCTGACACGATCACTCGCGAGACGATTTTGGAAAGCTTTGATCCGGTTCACACATGGATTGAGTTCGTTAATCGGCTGACGTCGCTGCCGCTTGGGTTGTCGACGCTGTTGTTGGCATTGTTTTCTCTGGGAGCAAAGCGGAACCGCAAGGCGATCATTTGCCTTGCGTGGTTCAGTCTGTTTGATGTTCTGTTCAATGCGGTGATGGGAGCGATGGTTGTTCGAAGTGGTCTGCAACCAGGGATCATCACGCTGCACATGGCTCTTGCGTTTTTGTTGATCGCGGTGCTGGTGACGATCATCTGGCTGTCGAGACCTGAGAAAGCGGCTGATACAACTCAGCCAAAGTTCGAACGTCGACTGCTGATCGTTTCACTGGTTTTCTTCGGCTGTCTTTTTGGCGAAGGATTGCTTGGGAGTCAGCTTCGCGAACAGACCGATGAATTGGCCAGACTGTCCGAAGGTGCCGATCGTGCTGACTGGGTCGGCCAGATTGTGTCGACGCTGATCTTCAAAGTGCATCGCAGTCTGTCGTGGACGTTGCTGATTTCGTCTTGCCTGATGCTGTATTGGTCGCGGAATCTGCCGGGGAAATTTAAGGAGCCTCGGATGATCGTGGCGATGGTGATTCTGATGATGTTGATGGGAATCATTCTCGGCCATGTCGCAATCTACGCCATCGTTCAAGTGCTGCATGTTGTCGTGACGGCGGTGCTTTTGGCGGTGACGTGGCATTGGATTGTGCGGCTGCTTTCGGGCAATCGTAGCGTTTTGCGACTCGCCGAAAAATCGTGATGCGTTTAAAGCTTCATTGCTTGGACGCAAGCATCGGGCGACGCGGATACGGTTGATTAAGGTCTTGGCGGGTTTTACCGGGATTGCGCATTTGAGTCGACAACCGATTGAGTCAGCACGAAAATGTATTCCATAGTTTGCGACCTGAGATGGCACAATTCAGTGGCACTCGTATCATAACCTATGTGCTGTCCGACACTCTGTGTTAAAAAAGAGAGGTCCCGAACCAGAATTGAGTTAGAAGAATGAAACCATCTTTTCTGTTGTTGCTGCTGGCTCTTTCGTTTTTCCTTCCAGTTTCGATAGCGAAAGCGCAAATCATCCCGGCGTACGATCTTGGCGGAGCGAGTAAGCCAAATCCCGACGTGAGGTTGGTTGCTTTCGATACGACCATTGAGGACCCACAGGTGATTGATGAAGTCGTAAACATCAACGGCGAGAAGCCTCATTCGATCACGGTCAAAAGGAGTGAATTTCAAACCGGCCAAGACGAGTCGTCTGCAGTTGAGCTGAAAGCAAACGAAGGAAGCGTTGACGTGATGCTCGGTGATGAATTGTTTACAACGTTCGACTTTAAAACGTATAACAAACCGATCCTGTATCCGATTTATGCTCCCGGGCAAATCGCGATGACGCGTGATTGGCCGATGAAGAAAGATACGGTCGGCGAAAGTCACGATCACCCACACCACAAATCCATGTGGATCTCTCACGAATTCAACGGCATCAATTTTTGGGCTGAAAGAGGCGGGACGGTCAAAACCGAATCAGTTGAAACCGATTTCGCCGGTGGACCAAGCAATGTGCTTCGGTCAACTTCTTCTTGGGTGAAAGATGACGATGGACAAACGTTGTTGACTGACCAAACGACTTGGTGGTTTGGCGGAGACGAGAACAGTCGTTGGATAAACTGTCTTGTCAGTTTTCAAGCGACCCACGGTGACTTTCAGTTCGATGACACCAAGGAAGGAGTGTTCGCGATTCGAACTCATCCTGATCTGCGTTTGACGGCCAAGCCTGACGTCGACGTCAAAGAGGTTTTCGGCAGTGCGATCAACAGCGAAGGAGTCACGGGCAAAGAAGTCTGGGGCAAGCCTGCAAAGTGGATGCTTTACTTTGGCAAGATCGATGGCGAACCGGCCAGTATCGCGATCTTCGATCACCCAACGAACCTGCGACATCCAACGACGTGGCACGCGCGTGAATACGGGCTGGTCGCCGCAAATCCTTTCGGGATGCATCACTTTCTAGGCAAAGAGAAAGGTGCTGGTGCATTGATCGTCGCCAATGGTGATTCGTTGGAACTTCGTTATCGTATTGAGTTCTTTCGTGGGATCGCAACTGCCGCAATGATCGAGAAGAAGTTTCAAGAGTTTGCAAACGAGTCGCTCCCCAATTTGTCGAAAAAGAAATAGTGAAACGAAGATGAAATTTGCGATTTGCAACGAGACCTATCAAGGCTTCAGTTTCGCGGAAACATGTAGAAGCGTCGCCGCGTCTGGATATCAGGGAATTGAAATTGCTCCCTTCACGCTCAAGGAAGATCCTCGCGAGTTGACGATCGCCGAAGCAAGCGAAATCGGAAAGGTGGCGAAGGATCATGGCCTAGAAGTTGTCGGGCTGCATTGGTTGCTCGTGAAACCGGAAGGTCTGCATCTGACGACGCCTGGCGATTCGATTCGACTCAAAACGCTCGATTTCGGCAAGCATCTCGCCGATCTCTGTGCTGCGATGACAGGAAAGGTGATGGTTTGGGGCAGTCCCAAGCAGCGAAATCTGGAAGGCGGAGAAGAATACGCAGATGCCGCAAAACGCGCATCCGATTTGCTGCGTTCGCTTGGTGAGCATTGTGAAGCACAAGGACAAGGAGTTTCAGTTGCGATGGAGCCGCTTGGAACCAATGAAACAAATTTTCTGACGTCTGCGTCGGAAACAATCGAACTGATTGAGCAAATCGATCATCCGAACATCCAGCTGCACCTCGATGTGAAAGCGATGTGTGCTCAAGGCGGATCGATTCCGGAGATCATTTCTGCGAGTCGCAAATATACAATTCATTTCCACGCCAATGACCCTAACCTGTTGGGGCCTGGAATGGGGGACCATGATTTTCAACCCGTTGCTGAAGCGCTTGTCGATTCAGGGTACGATAAGTGGGTCTCCGTTGAAGTCTTTGACTATTCACCTGGCGCCAAGATCATCGCGGACAAAAGCCTCCATTACCTCCAAAGCTGTTTTGAAAACACTTCCAAAATATGAATGCTGAAGCAAATCAAAAAGAAGAAGCGTTGCTCGCCGAAGCCGCGAGTGCTCCGTTCCTGAAAAAGATGGGAATTTATACTCGGCTCTCTGGTCCGGGTTGGCTGCAAGGTGCCATTACGCTCGGTGGAGGCTCGCTTGCGGGAGCACTTTATCTGGGAGTGATTGCTGGATTTGGTTTGTTGTGGCTGCAGCCGCTGGCAATGATCTGCGGCATCATCATGCTTTCCGCGATTGCTTACGTGACGCTTTCGACTGAGAAGGCTCCGTTCGGTTTGGTGAACAAACACCTCTCCCCTGCCCTTGGATGGGCTTGGCTGATCGCGACGGTCATGGCCAACATTGTTTGGTGCATGCCGCAGTTTAACCTCGGACGCGCTGCGATCCAGCAGAATTTGATTCCTGCGGTCGGTAGCAGTACGAATTCCACGATTGCCATCTGCGTTGTGTTTCTCGTTATCGCTTTTTTCGTCAACGTTCTTTACCAATCGGAAGGCAAAGGGGCGAAGATATTCGACAACATTATTAAGCTCATGGTTGCGTTGATCGTGCTCTCCTTTTTCGCGGTCGTCGTTACGCTGACAATCGGTGGAAGTCTTGATTGGGGCGCTGTCTTGGCTGGTCTTATTCCGAATCCTGCACTTCTGTTTAATCCATCAGCCGCGCACGCAGAACTGATCGCGCAGTCGACTCAGCCGGAGTGGTGGACGGACAAAATTGTGAACGACCAACGGGATATTATCATTGCGGCGTTCGGTACCGCGGTTGGTATCAACATGACTTGGTTGCTTCCCTATTCGTTGCTCAAGAAACGTTGGGGAAAACTTCAGCGAGGCTTTTCAATCTTCGACCTATCGATCGGTTTGTTTATCCCGTTCTTTTTGGCTACGGGCTGCGTTGTGCTTGCCGCGGCCTCCCAGTTTCACGGACAAACTGGCGACGTCGATCCCGCGGCGGGCGAAGCAACGCTTGCTCTACTCGCCGAAGCCCATCCCGGTCCAAGCAACGATGCAGATCTACAGCTTGCCCTTACATTGGTCAAGCGAGACAATTTTCAACTCGCCACAGCACTAGAACCTCTTGCCGGAAAGACCGTTTCTCAAACGATCTTTGGGTTTGGAGTCGTCGGCATGGCGTTGTCCACCATCATCATTCTCATGCTGATCAACGGACTCGCGTTTCAGGAATTGCTTGGGATGCCGGGCAGTAAGGGCGCCTATTATCTTGGCTGTGCGGTGTCTGGCATTGCGGGATTTGCTGGGCCATTCATCTGGACTGGTGCGGCTGCGGCGGCGTTGGCGATTCCAACTTCGGTGATTGGTGGATCGCTGATTCCGATCGCCTATTTTACGTTCTTCTTGATGATGAATTCAAAGAAAGTCCTTGGAGAAAATCGTCCCAAAGGATTCGCTCGCGTTGTTTGGAATGTGCTGATGGGATTGGCGACTGGCATCGCAACACTTGGATCTGTCTGGGTGCTTTCCGGAAAAGTAAATTTTGAAAACTGGAAAGGAATCATTCCGGCAGTTGGGCTTTTGCTACTGGTTTTCCTGTTCGTCGTTGGAACGATTTCGTTTATCAAGAAAGAAAGCAAGGAAATTTGAATTGCTGATTTAGTCGACACGCATCGTCTATGGCAACCAAAGTTACGTCGTTCAGAATCGCGGACGAGAACACTGTAGCGATCACGGTGCGTTTGATTTTTTTCAAGGCGCCTATCGTGCCATCGTCGCGTATGTTTTTGTTCCGAAGGAAGTTCAGCCCTTAGCCGGAGGTCGAGCGCAGCGACCACCTCCGGAACGCTAAGGATGCACGATTCGATCCTGAAGGGATCGCAGCAAACGCCCGCTGTGATCCCTTCGGGATCATGTTTGCTTTCGACCGAATCCGGTGATGGCGCTGCGCTTATCACCGGCTAATAGCTTGAATCCCTTCGGGATGAGCCGACATAGAGCAATTTCAAAAAAGCCCAATCGAGTGAAGACATGCACGAATCGCGGATTCACTCGC
>CALLUY010000087.1 GCA_938010615.1 uncultured Pirellulaceae bacterium
CCTTTGGTCCTAAAATAATCGGGGGAATCTAAGTCCCAGCCCGATGGGCTGGGCTAGGCAAGAAACGGGGCTTTGCCCCTAAACGCAAACACTGCAACTTCAAAACTTGCGCGTCGGGCTTGTATTTGCGCAACATCAAAACTTGCGCTTCGGGCTTGTACTTTGAATCCGGAAAGAAACTAGTCTTTTTTCCGGCTTGCCGCCAACGCACGAGCTTCACGCAACTCTGCAGTATCACGCAGTCGCCTTCGGCTAGACGTTAAACGCAATACCGTTCAATGAAGATGACATCACACTTCGTTTTGGCTTTTCAGTAGGGTCGTTGTAGTTGGGGAGGTGGCATAAGCCTCTGGCTTGTGGACATGCAGAACACAGGCCAGAGGCCTATGCCACCGAGACTAGCGACATACCAAAAAAAGGCGACCTGAGCAAAGCTGCTCAAATCGCCAGTAGATCTCGATTGAAACCGTGACTTCTACTCAGCAACACAGTACAAAAACTTGCTGGATCGAATCAAAAGCTGACCTTTGCTGACCGCCGGAGTACCGGAGAAAATTTCAGCATCGTCAGTCAACTTGTTCGCCATCACTTGCTCACAATCAGCATCGGCAGTGAAGACGAACGTCTCCCCATTACCTTTGGTGTAATAGAGCTTGTCGCCAGCGATGATCGGAGAACCATAGTCTGGCGAACCGAAACGACTACCAGGCCCACCGTTCGATGGCTTGCTGGAGTCCGTCGATTCCATGCGAACTTTCTTCACCTGTTCACCAGTCTTGACATCAACGACTTGCATGATGCCGCCGCGTCCAACAGCAAACATGTAGCCATTGCGAACGACGGGACTTGCGAAGCTTGAACTCGTTTTGGAATCATTCCACGCAACATGAGACTCGGTCACATCTTTCTTGCCGCCAGTGCGAACCGCGACGCTACCGCCACCGCTGCGACCACCAACAGAAGCGTAGATCATGCCATCGCTGACCATTGGACTTGTGTAAAATCCAGTTTGCTCACCGCCGACACCAGACGCGACCCAAACCAATTTTCCGGTCTTCGGATTGAGAGCCCACAACTCGTCAGGAACGCCGATAACGATGTCCTGTCGGTCACCATCGACGTCAACCACAGCCGGAGTCGACCAAGTATTGTCCAACGCTTTTGACTCACAAACCCAACGCTGCTCACCGGTTTTTTTGTCCAGTCCGTAAACCGAACGACTTTCAGCAAGCGCGGGCACGATCACGAGATCATCGCAAACCACAGGACTGGCAGCAGAACCCCACTTTTTCGAATCGGATCCTTCACCGACCTTTTTATTCCAAAGCTCGTTACCCTCAAGGTCGTAAGCGTAGATGCCGCTCTTTCCAAGAAACACGAACAGATGCTCGCCGTCGCAAACAGGAGTGTGCGAAGCGTATCCATGAGCCGTCACTCCGATGCCGCTGAAGTCATCTTCTTCTACGGTGACTGGAATGGTTTTGGACCACAGTTCTTTGCCGCTCTCCTGATCGATGCAAACTACGTGGCGTGCGAGATCTTCCTTCTTACCAACTTCCTGACGACTTTCGCCATAGCCTGAATAACAAGTCAGGAAGACTTTGCCACCGACGACGATCGGAGAAGAACATCCGGCGCCCGGCAGCGGTGTTTTCCAGCGGATGTTTTTGTCCGGGCTCCATTCGGTTGGAACGCTACTCGCTGCGACGCCACTACCACCGGCCCCACGGAATCGAGGCCAATCGTCTTGCGCGTCGGCGCTAACGCAAAAGAGAGTAACTGCTAAAAGTGATGCAATTGAAAGGCAGCATCGAAACTTGTTTTTCATGTGTGAGTCCTAAAATGATGTAGAGAGTGCGGGCTGGCGTTGTTTAGTTGTCGTCGAAAGCTGGACGATTCTCTTTGGATTTGGGCCCACCACCGTAGCCACCACGACCACCGCGGCCGCCACCAGTCCAGCTCTTGACCATCGTTTCGATTTCTGTTTTATCAAGGAATCCGTCTTTGTTTCCATCTTGGGAATCGAACATTTGAGCCATTCGATCGCCGGCTTCTTCCTTGGACAACTTTCCATCTTTGTCAGCGTCACGTTCCATGAAACGATCGACCATTGCACTTGGATCACCAAATCCGCCGCGTCCGCCGCCTGGGCCACCACGCTGTCCACCGCCACGCGCTGGAGCCAATTCAGATGATTCGAGAACTCCATCTTCGTTCTTGTCCAGTGACTTCAAAGCAGTCGCCGCATTTGCAATTTCTTCAGCGGAAAGTTTTCCATCTTTGTCCGCATCAAGCGCCGTCATCAACGGAGACACCGGACGTTGACCGCCACGGCCACCGCGCTGTCCGCCCGGTCCGCCCGGTCCGCCACGCTGTCCGCCTGCGCCTCTTTCACCGCCACCGCGACGAGCGCCCTCTTGGCCACCGGGACGCTGCGCGATCGCAAGAGATGACATGGAAATTGTGGCGAGAACAGCAAATGTTAAAATGAACTTGTGCATTGCGGCGACCTTTCAGGGAATAGTGGGGAGAGCTTCGGCGGATGGTGCCAGAGCACATTTTTAACACATCTGGAGTGCGGGTGTGTCGGAGAATCGACAAGGGAATATTTTTAGATCGCAAAACCAGCATGTCTGGCATTTGCGACTGTGCGATGTCTGACAAACCACCCATAAGACCATCGCGCACAAAAAACGCTGCCTTTCAATTGATTGAAAAGCAGCGTCAATGTTCCCTGGCACTGAGGCAGCAAGTGCTGCCCCAGTGCACAGTAAGCTCAGCCGTGAGCACTTGTTGAAACGGTTGACCCAGAAACCTTATGTCTCAACAAGCAATATGCTCTTCCCCAAGGGGAGGGTGTGTGAGGATCCCGCAATCCCATACACTGCGGCCGAACTTCAAAGTATTGTTCGGACTGGACTCGTTCGAAAATTTTTCGTTCAAGTTCGAGGCAACGTATAGAGATCTACAGCTAAGTGACCAAGACCAATTGGAAAAGAAAATGTTTCGCTAGCGGAGAATGGGAAGACTGCGATAAGTAGCTCGCCTCTCCGAGGCGATTTCACGTAGCTCGTCTCTCCGAGGCGATTTTCCACGTCTCGGAGAGACGTGCTACTTTGGAAGTATCGCTGCACTACTCTCAAAACGTGCACAAAAGTTGGCAACGCTAATGGATCTACCGACGGCCGCTAAACGGATTTCCGAAGTAATGCTTCTGCGTCACACAACTTACACGTTCGCCAGGCCGGCAATATCCCAACGGGCCATCACAAGCGTTCACGGGATCGTAAAGTGAGAAGTAAGGCAAGAACGCAGCCGACTTCAGATAGTGCATCCCAGACACAAATGGCTGTCTGAAAACCCCACGAGTTTGGCCATAACGCTCAAGCGCTACGTCTTCGAAGTAGAGCGGCTTGTACGTGATGTCGGGTGCGGCCCAAGCAAACAGCTTTTCTGAATTCGCAATCGGCATGCTTCCACGGCTTGTCAGCTGCCACGATTGATCTGCCGGTGACTTCCCGCCAGTTGAACGGAATCCCGGATTGATTGAAGACATCGGCTTCAAGTTCCACTGCGTCATTGGCCTAACGGGTGGCTCATCATCTTCGAGATCCTCGTCCAAGCCTTCGTCGTCTCGCAACAAATCGTCATCTTCATCCATGTCGAGATCTTCAATATCGCTAAGATCTGGTTCGTCCGGAACTGGCTCGCCCGAATCTGGTTCGGGACCTTCGTCTTCGCGAGGTGTCGACTCTTGCGTTTGATAGGAGATCGGCGCGACACTGATCGCGGCAGGCCGTTGGCCATAGCCTGATTTCTCAACCGAAGGCGTCTTGATCACAAACAGAGATTGATCCTTTTGCTGTGCACCACATTCGGTGACCGCAAAGAACTGACAGATGATGGCCAACGCTGCAATGCACTGCAGCCGAAAGGTCGTGTTGGAGAACATGGTTTTACCCGAAAGGAGAATTCTTCTTTCTCCTTATCGACCCTTACAATGCTCTCGATGGGCAAATTGCTCACCACAGACAACCGTTGGCTAACCGGAAAACTTTACCAACTCCGCAATTTCAATTTGCCAGAGTTCCGTTGTGCATCACGAGACGCTCCCCATTTGAACGAGCCAGTAAACTCTCATCGTGGCTAACCAGCAGCATCGGGATCTCCAACTGAACGACCCCCTGCTCCACGATATCGAAAATCGAATTTCTTAACGATTCCTCGACCGAACCAAGCGGCTCGTCAAGCAACAATGCTTGCGGATGAGAAAGCAAAGTCCTCCCTAGGGACACTCGATCACGTTGTCCGCCACTAAGCTGTGACGGAAAGCGGTCGAGCAACACGCCAATTTTGAACGCGTCGACAACAGCTTCAAAATCCCAAGGAGTTTTTTGCTTAGCTGCCTTGTTCCCAAAGAGCAGGTTTTTCTGAATCGTCAAATGCGGGAAAAGAGTGTCGCGTTGAAACTTCATTCCAATTCTACGATTCCAAGGCTTCTCATCGACATTGCTTTTGCTCGAAAACAGAGTTCGATCGCCAATCGCAATTTCACCAGCCGACGGCTTGAGCAAACCGGCAGTCAAAAGCAGCACCGTTGACTTCCCGCTACCCGATGGGCCGACCAGCAATTTGGTTTCTCCACCGGCAACTGAGAACGATGCATCAACATTGAAACCGCTTGCGTACTCAAACTGCGTTTCTAACTTGAGCTTCATTTTGCACCCTCCGCGCCATCGTATTCCAATCGACTACTAATCAGCAGCGCGATTACTGCGATCAAAATGGAGAACACAATCACCGGCAAGCAATTTCGAAAACCGCCTGGCGTTTGCAATTGGTCATATACAAACAGAGGAATCGTTTTCGTTTCTCCCGCAATATTTCCAGCGACCATGATCGTAGCGCCAAACTCTCCAAGACTTCGAGCAAAAGCAAGCAAGCATCCAGCCACCAACCCGCGTCGCGAAAGCGGAAGCACGATTTTCCAAAAGCACTTCCAAGGATTCGCGCCCAGCGTTTTCGCAGCCTGAACGAAACGTTGGTCAACCGACTCAAACGCCAATCGCACGGCGCGAACCATCAGCGGAAAAGAAACGATCGCGGCAGCCAGTACGGCACCTTTGAAATCGAACACGAACTCCAAACCAAACAGGGCGTGCAGCGTTTTCCCAATGAACCCATTGCGACCAAAAGTTACCAACAGCAAATAGCCTGTGATGACAGGCGGCAGCACCAATGGCAAGTTAACCATCGTCTCCAACACAATCCGTCCAACACCGCGAACCCGCGACAGAAGCCATGCTACCGCTACGGCAAACGGCAAACTGACGACCGTGCTCACCGTCGCGACCTGGAGACTCAGGTAGATTGCTTGCCATTGCTCATGATTCATGGCCCAACTTTAACTCAACCGAGATTCTGATCAATTGCATCTCGTGCAGCATCACTTCTCAGATTTTGGATTGCTTGGCAAAGTAGCACGTCTCTCCGAGACGTGGAAAATCGCCTCGGAGAGGAGAGCTACGTGAAAATCGCCTCGGAGAGGCGAGCTACGTAATTATCGTTGACACTCTTGACCAGTTCCGCGACATAAATGAGGCCGCCACTCTATGGCACAGAAAATCCGGATTCCCGAAAGATGGCTTTCGCTTTCTCCGATTGAAGCCACGAAAAGAATTCGTCGCACTTCACCAACTTTGGAATGTCACTCTCCGTTCCTTCTTGCTCGATTCTTGTAAGCGAGTAGATGATCGGATCGTGAAGACCTACGTCAACCGTCTCAACCACATGAAGCGTTGCAGATCGGGTGGCGTCACTGGCGTACACAAACCCGGCATCAACTTCATTGCTCTCCAGCCACGCGACCAATGCAGAAGCATCCTTAGCGAACACCAGTTTCGATTTGACCGATGCAAGATCTCCATTGGGAAGCTGTTGAATTACTTGGTTGGCATAATCCCCGACCGGAACGGACTCGCCAGCCACCGCAACTGAGTCAACTCGCGACTGGCTCAGGTCAGTGATCGAATCAATTTCCTTTGCATTAAGTACGTGAGTCGCTAGGACAAGACGATTCTTAAATAGCAGCTTCGACTCCAGAGCTTGCTCTGTGACCGCGGTTCTCCATTTTTGACTGGCTGAAATAAACATGTCAGCGGGAGCCCCAAATTGGATCTGCTGAGCGAGTCCACTCGATGGGCCTGAAACAATGACGATTTTGGGAGCAACCGCGTCGTCTGGCAATTGCTGCAAGTACGCATCAGCTACCTCCTGCACTGCAGACGCCGCACTCGCGGCCACCAAAACGTGGATCCTTGACGGCTTGTCTTCCAACTCTGAGCTACATCCCGCGAACAACGCAGTTAGCAGAATTGCGACCGCCGCGAACTTTTCGATTCCCAATGTCACAGTAAACGCTTCGTTGCCGGTCTTGGTACTAATGAGCCACTCCAGAAAATTTGCTATCAGATCCGTTGGTTTGGCACGGGGGTTGCAATACTGTTATTTCGGAAGTGGTTCGCCCAAAGTTGTGAAAGCAACTGAGGGCGGAATAGAGACGAGGCAGTACTTGGGCTATCCGGTTTACCGGGTAGTCCAAGTCGCAATTATCAGTTTTTGATATTAGCAGGGTCATCGAGGAAACAAGCCTCGGTGACCCTGTTTTATTTTGCTGTATCGAAATTAAACACATGTTCAAAAATGAAACACTGGCTGACCATTGAACTTGCCATAAAAACCCCTCTAAAGGGTCTCATCCAAAAATAAACTTTCTGCGAAGCTCGCGCCCTCAAGCTCATCGCCCACGATGGGCGCGGAAATTGGCGATAGATCTATAGGCTATACTAACAAGACACGGAAATTTCCAAGAGGCGGCAATCGATGGCAGCAAAAATCGATCTTATGGATTCAGGCGTATCTCGGCTCTCCCGCCGATCAATCTCGGCTCCCGGCTCGTTCCTTTGCTCATTCTTTTGCTGCCTGTGCCTCTTACTGCAACTGCCGGCCATTTCGTCCGCACAGCGAGGCGCCATCGAGGTAGAGCCGCGCGAATCCCAGCAGGTTTCGATTCGAACCAAGGTGGACAGGAAAGCCGAAAGCTCTCTCCCGGCACAAGTTTCCCGCATCAACGAACTGATCGAACGCGATTGGGCGGAATACGAACTCAAACCCTCCAAAGACGCAACGGACGGCGAATGGTGTCGTCGCTTGTTCTTGGACTTGATTGGCCGGACGCCAACAGTCGAAGAAGTCCGCTCGTTCCTCTCTAGCAAAGAAGATGACAAACGACAGGCTTTGGTCAAAAAGCTGTTGCACTCCGATGACTACACCGAAGAGTTCGCGAGAAACTGGACCACGACTTGGACCAACCTGTTGATCGGACGGACCGGAGGCACCGCCAACAACTCGATGATCAATCGGGAAGGCATGCAGAAGTTTTTGCGTGACTCGTTCGCACGCGGCAAACCGTACAACAAGATCGTTCACGATCTGATTACCGCCAAAGGCACAACGGCGCCCGGCGATCCAGATTTCAATGGAGCGACGAACTTCCTGATCGACAAAGTCAACGAAGAGGACGCGACGCTGGCAACGTCGGCAACGACAAGACTGTTCCTTGGCTTGCAAGTCCAGTGTGCTCAATGTCACAAGCATCCGTTCAACGAATGGGAACAGGAAACGTATTGGCAGATGAACGCCTTCTTCCGCCAAGTCAAAGCGTTCCCACGTCGCGTGCGAGCCGAAACGGGAGCCAACGCAGAACTCGCTGATCAGGACTTCGCCAGCCGGCGTCGACGTGACTTTGATGAGGCAGAGATCTATTTCGAAAGTCGCAACGGATTGATGCAAGTTGCTTGGCCCGTGTTCGTTGATGGTACCGAAATCGGTCGCAGCGGATTGGTGAAAGTCGTCAACCGCCGCGAAGAGCTTGCCAAACTGATCAGCTCGTCACCGTTTTTGGGTCGCACGATCGCGAACCGAATGTGGTCGCACTTTTTAGGCTACGGTTTCACATCGCCGGTCGATGACCTTGGGCCGCACAACGTTCCGTCGAATCCGGAATTGCTGGACTACATCGGAAGTGAATTCCGCACAGCCGACTTTGACTTACGTGAGCTGATGACGTGGATTGTTCTCAGCAAGCCGTATGCACTTTCGAGCCGTCAAACAAAAGCCAACGAATCGGATGATCCGCTACAGGGCGTCGCGCCTCGTTTTTCGCATTTCTACATTCGACAGATGCAACCAGAACAACTCTACGAATCGCTGCTCGTGAACACCGAAGCGGCCTCACGTGGTACTTACGAAGAACAGGAGCGCCTGAAAAGTCGCTGGCTGCAACAATTCAACCGAGCATTTGGCACCGATGAGGGCGGCGAATCGACTGACTTCAACGGCACGATTCCTCAAGTGCTAATGATGTTCAACGGCGAGATGATTCGAGAGGCAACCAAAGCGGATGGCGGCAGCGTCATTGATCAGCTGGTTGCGTCGTCGGGATCTCCCCGCGAAAAAATCAATCGCCTGTTTTTCGCCGGACTCTCACGAGCCCCGACGTCTCAGGAAACAAAAATGGCGTCGCGTCTGATCGAGGGTCAGGCAGATTTGGGTGAAGGCCTCCGCGATGTGTGGTGGGTGATCCTGAATTCGAACGAGTTTATTTTCAACCACTAGAATCCGTCAACAATCACAAACCCTAACCGCCGCGTAAGCGAGTGAATACAAGCCCGCCGCGTAAGCGGTGAATACAAGCCCGAAGCGCAAGCGAGTGAATACAAGCCCGAAGCGCAAGCGAGTGAATACAAGCCCGAAGCGCAAGCGAGTGAATACAAGCCCGAAGCGCAAGCGAGGGAATACAAGCCCGAAGCGCAAGCGAGGGAATA
>CALLUY010000088.1 GCA_938010615.1 uncultured Pirellulaceae bacterium
GATGCGATTCCTGAAACGCAACTCGCCTGAAGAGAGCAATTCGCTCGACCATCGAACTGCAGAACCGATTGACACAGCCAATCGACTTGCGATTTGATCGCTTCGTGCAGTTTTGCAGATGCCGGCGCGTACCTTCAGCGCTGACGCTCCCGAAACGCTTTGAAAGTTTTCAGATTTTGACGCCAATGGCAACATCACGGAGGCCCTCGCGTTAAAAGGTGATCTGCCAACGGCTTGCGCCACACGAGACCTCCACGCTCGTTGGAGGCGACGGACGTTCCGCTGTCACCGACGGCGATGGAGCTCGGGCCTTTCGAAGTTGATTCATCGAAGGATGATCTTGACCCTGAGCTTGCAAATCATGGTTCATCTGCTTCACATGGTCAGGTGTGAATCTTGCGGCGGTCGATTGATTCCGCATAAAGAAATCCCCAAGCCAAGTTGGGCTTGCGTCATGGCGTCGCCTTACCGCCCAAACTGGTACTGACGATTCTGACGCTGGAACTTCTCTATCAACTCAGCCGGGTGCCATGTTTACGCGGGCGTGGTGGCTGTCTTAAGTCTGCCATCCCAAGCATGCTCACGCCGCTCTGACCATGGCCTCATCTAACGCGTAAGCATGCCGTTACCGAGTAGGGCACTTGGCTTGAAAGGCGTGAGGCATGGCACCCGGCGCTGACGCTGCTGAAACGCTTTGAAAGTTTTCAGACTTTGACACCAACGGCAACATCCCGGAGGCCCTCGCGTTAAGAAGTGATCTGCCAAAGGCTTGCGCCAAACGAGACCTCCACGCTCGTTGGAGGCGACGGACGTTCCGCTGTCACCGACGGCGATGTAGTGCGGGCCTTTCGAAGTTGATTCATCGAAGGATGATCTTGACCCTGAGCTTGCAAATCAGGCTTCATTTGCTTCACATGGTCAGTGTGAATCTTGCGGCGGTCGATTGATTCCGCATAAAGAAATCCCCAAGCCAAGTTGGGCTTGCGTCATGGAGTCGCCTTACCGCCCAAGTTGGTACTGACGATTCTGACGCTGGAAGTTCTCTATCAACTCAGCTAAAATGGAGCGGTAACAAGTCGCACTGGCGACAAAGTTCAACGCACGATCTATCGGCGCGTAGTAAACCAAATCAAAATTGCCATGCCATAACCAAGCACCGATAGATGGCAATTCGTTATGTCGCTTAGCCAATCTCATGTCCGACTGGATTGAATCTCAACTTAATGCCTTTCAAAGTTTGCGCGATTCCAGCTTGGATGAATGGCAAGTCGTGGAAATGGCGTTGAATGAGGCTGCGACGCCTGAAGCTCTGGTTTGGTACGACAGCTCGGTACCAATGCTTCAGTTGCTGACGCTGTTCGTCCATGTGGATAGTCAGTGGAAGCGAATATCCACCTATCAAGACGATGATGAGTTCGGATTGTCAATCGATCCTATAGTGGCGATTCCCGAAGACTCGCGACGATGGCCCGATCAGAATGGCGAACCCTCTATTTTCCGCTGGCGGGTTGCAGACGAATTACCCACTGGCCAGCTTTCGCACGTTGTGGTTAAACAAAATGAACGTGGCAACATCGCAACAGTTGAATTTCGAATTCAAGATCGCTTGATACAATTGTCGGCAGGAGAAGTGTATGAAAATAACAACAACACGTTTGACGTGATGTTCATGGACGAAAGCGTTCTGGTTCAAGTCGATGGCCGTTCCCCAATCGCGGGATAACAAAACGAATCAGGATAGGGACCGCATTGCTGCGGACCCCTCCTACACCACCGGACATGCGGGTCCGCATCCGGCGGTTCGTCGCAAGAGTGCAAACGATTCCCAATAACTCTCAAGATTAAACAGGCCCAGATCTACGTCGATTTGGCTAAATTCCATCGAATGGCTATAATGTCGGAGTGAGGAGACACTTATGAATATTCCAATCGACCAAATGACAGTTAACGAAAAACTTGAAGCCATATCGCTTATCTGGGACAGTCTTGGCGATACCCCAGACCAGATACCTGCTCCTGATTGGCAGCGATCGGAATTAGAGCGACGCAGCAATCGTCTCGATTCTAGCGAGTCAACTGTTTCTGATTGGGACGATGCCGAGAAACGCTTCGACCAACTCGGAAAATGAAGGTACAGATCTCAGACGAGGCTGAACTGGATTTAGTGGATGGATTCTGGTTCTACGAAAATCAAGACGAGGGCCTCGGATCCACGTTTCGTAACTCTATGAAACGCGATATTCGTTCGCTAGAGATTCATGGTGGTTCGCATTCAGTGAAATACGGCTACCATCGAGTGGTTTGCGGAAAATTTCCCTTTTGCTTGTTTTACCGGCTCGAATCTGCATCACTACTTACTGTGATCGCAATCTTTCATCAGCGGCGCGGTGAGAAATGGATAGCTAAACGGCTAGGCAAACGATCTGGATAACATCGATATTGGCCTTCTTGGTCAAGTAGTCCGCACTGGTTTCGCGATGAAAATCTATCCGTTTTTTCGCTTTGGTATTTCGCGAATAAACGATCTCCCTTTGGCTTGAACTTTCTGTCTCCCTTCCGCTTCAGAGATGGACCGTTTGGGTTCTTTCTGATCTCCCGTGAAAACGACAGTGTTGGTCTGCATGAATCATTGTGACGGCCTTCAGTCAGAAGGCATTTTCCTCAACCCCTTTAAGCACATCACAACCTTTGGCGAAGCGAACTTGTAATCCGGCGCGCCATGTTTTTCAAACGCTTCTTTCACTTCCGGACGCCTGACATCGGCTTCTGAGTAGCAGTTGTTAAACGACTTACTGGAGAAAACATCTGCGAACTGATCAAATGATTCGTATTGCGACAATCCGTGGTACGTGACCTGCGCGGCGGATTCAAAAAACGGAACCGCAAGTTCCTGTAACGCCTTCTGTGCGGCCGCTCGTTCTTCGACTTCTGGATGAAACAGATCCATTACGTCCATCAGTGGACACGACATCGGTTCGATCACATAAAGGAATCCACCGGGCTTAACCGCGCGTCTGATTTCGGCAAAGACGTTCGGATAGACTTCCACCGGGACGTGGTGCAACGAATACGCGAAAAAGACACCATCAATGGAATTGTCATCGACAGGAAGTGCCTCTGCACCAGTCTCGACAAATTCGATCCCAGTCAATGGTTCATCAGTCCGGTTGATCGCCTGCCGGTTGAGTTCCGCCTGAACGGGATCAGGATCGATTGCCACCACACAAGCCCCACGCTCCGTCAGTGTCTGCGTGAAACCCATTTTCCCGCAGCCTGCATCGAGAACGTAGGCTCCGCTGAGCGAAAGGAAAGAATCGATTACGTCTGCGTTGGTGGTAAAGCCAAGATCTTTGATTGTGCTCAAGTTCAGTTTTCCTATCCGCGTTCTCCTGGCCTTCTGTCTTCTTCTTCAGCCGCTGGTTGTTCAACTATCATATCACTGCGCTGACGAATGTTGTCACAGGCGAAAGTGAGCCTCTCGATCTGGCGAGCGTGAAGGATGTTTTCGAAATCTGGTCTGGCCTGATGAAACGCGAATCCCGGCGATCGCGTCGAGCAGCAAAGGAGAGTACTGGGTTTGAAACCCCAGAAATCGCCCGAACACATAAAGGCGACTAATCAGTCACCGCCAGTACTGACTTGAACTGTTGAAGCACAAACTGCCTCGGCGTGTCGGACCGGGGCGAGCTTAGTTAGCGCTATAAATTCTGCCAGCCCGGAGGGCGAAAGATCTCTGCCGGTGGCGTCAGCCACCGGAATCATGGCAAAATGTCTCAAAGCCCAGAGGGCGACACATCCGGCATTAAAAAGGAGAGCTGACCGCCAAGGCATCTTCCATCTATGTGTCGCCCTCTGGGCTTGAGTATCAACAGCCAATGTCCGGTGGCTGACGCCACCGGCAATGATGTACCGCCCTCCGGGCTAATCGACAATGTCAACAACCGCTTCGGTCACATCGACCGCCTCGCCAACTTTAAGATGGCTTCGAATGAAGTCGCCTGTCTCAGATGATCCCGCCAATCTATCCTGCTTTGTGAGTGAATCAATCGAAGGTTGCAGATCCATTCTCTACGCAGCCTGCTTTTGCTTCGTCGCGTACAAGTAAGGATTCAAGCTTGGGTCGTTGTACATCTTCATTTGGCGATACGTCCGATGACGTTTGCGACCTGCGAAGATGTCGTCGAGCAATTCCTGCAGCGAGTTGCTGAGTTCGTCTTGCTGCAGACGGCAGAGTGCGATCTTTTGGTTGACTGAATCCATGTGTGACTGGTCCACGTCGTCGCGATCAAGCTGTTCGACCATGTGATAGATTCGTAGCGAAAGAATCGACAGTCGATCGATGACGCTGCCAGGCGTTTCGGTGTTAAGCCGCGCTCCGTCTTGAACGACGACCGCTTTTGAATCGACCAGCTCGGTTAGAAAGTCGTCGACTTTTTCGATCCAGTCGTTCCGGTTCTGATTGAAGCCGTCGATGGCTCGTTTGACTTCCGCGATCTTCTCATCCGTCACGTCGCGACTGCGAGCGATGTCTTCTTGGTGCCACAACTGGTAATTGAATTGGTGCTGCGTACAAACCGCTTCTTGCAACCCTGTGTAGGGATTGTCGATCGGCTCTTCGTGCCAGCGGGCAACGGTGTCGACGTGAAGCTTAACGATGTCCTGAACGTTGATCATTTCTCATCCGTGAAATATGGCCTTACGATTGCTGATTGCTGAGCCGAGTATCCACAATTCGATCGCTACCAAGAACATCAATCCGGGTTCAATTGGGAGCACTCTTCGCAAATCGCCGTAATTCTCATCAACACTGCCAACACGCCCGCCTTAAGGGTTGCCATTACCGCATTGATTGACACGTTGGACAGTTCGGCGTAGTCTACAGAGCTCGTTGCAACCATTTCCAGGAGCCACGATGAAACGCAACCGATGCACGGATCATTTCCTCAGCCGCCGCAACCTTCTGACCGTCGGTGCGATTGGTGGGTTGGGGCTGACACTGACCGATTTCTTCAAAATGAAATCGGCTCAAGGCGGGACGACAGGTCCAGATCAAAAGTTCTACGAAAGCAAAGAAGGCACGGCGAAGTCCGTGATCTTCATTTTCTTGCCAGGCGGGATGGCTCAGCAGGAGTCCTTCGATCCGAAACCTTATGCTCCGCTGGAGTATCGAGGTCCGTTGAAAACGATCGATACGAAACTCACCGGTGTGAAGTTTAGCGAACTGTTTCCGCAGACCGCATCCGTCGCCGACAAGATCACCGTCATCAACTCAATGACGCACGGCGAAGCGGCTCACGAGCGTGGCGTTCACAACATGTTCACGGGTTATCGACCGAGTCCTGCTTTGCAGTACCCTTCGATGGGTAGCGTGGTCTCGCATGAGTTCGGGCCGCGTAAAGATTTGCCGCCTTACGTTTTCATCCCCAACCAACCGAATACGTTTGCCGGCACAGGCTATTTAAGTTCTTCTTTCGCCGGATTCAGTCTTGGTTCCGATCCAGCACGGGGCGACTATCGTGTCCGCGACCTTCAATTGCCGGGCGGCGTTGACGCCAATCGGTTTGGCAAACGGCAAAAGATTCTGGACGTCGTGAACCAGCACTTCCGCGACAAAGAAGAATCCGATTCGCTGGATACGGTCGACACGTTTTACGATCGAGCCTACGGCTTGATCAGCTCCGAAAAAGCACGACTTGCATTCGACATTTCCAAGGAAGATGACAAACTCCGCGAGGCTTACGGGAAAAACGAAGCTGGATCGCGGATGTTGTTGGCGAGGCGATTGGTCGAATCTGGCGTTCGATTCGTGACGCTGACTTACAGCGGTTGGGATCATCATGATCAGATCGAAACAAAGTTCCGTCGCCAGGCTCCTGCGTTTGACAAAGCTTATGCAACCTTGATCAATGACCTCGACCAACGAGGCTTGCTCGAATCAACGCTGGTCTGCGTCACCAGTGAGTTCGGTCGTACGCCAAAGATTAATGCAACGGCTGGTCGAGATCACTGGCCGAAAGTATTTAGCACTTTGATGGCCGGAGGCGGAATCACGCGAGGTCAGGTTTATGGAAAATCAGATTCGACTTGCAGTGAGCCCGCTGAAAACGCGGTCTCGGTCGAGGACTGGGCCACGACGATGTACAAGTGCATTGGCATCAACGCCGACAAGGAATTGATGGCTCCTGGAGATCGCCCGATTGAAATCGTGGACGGCGGCAAAGTTCGCGAGGACTTGCTGGCTTAACCTCATGCCTATTCAAAAACACTCTATCGCGTTGGCGATTTTGCTTTGCTGCGTCGTTTCGTTCAACGGCCTAGCCTCCGCCGGCACCAGCGCACCGGGAACACCGGTTCTGACTCAGATCGTTCCTCGCGGCATGCAGCGCGGCACCGAGAAGACGATCACTTTCGTCGGCGTCCGACTTTTCGATGCCGAAGAAGTTCTCTTTTATGACGAAGGTTTCGAAGTCAAAAAGATCGAACAGGTGGATGCGAATAACGTCAAGGTCACCGTCTCCTGTTCGGAATCCTGTCGCATCGGAGAACACGTGGCTCAGCTTCGCACAGCCAGCGGCGTCTCCGATTATCGCAACTTCTTTGTCGGCGCATTGCCCGAAGTTGACGAAACTGAACCCAATTCTGAGTTCACAACACCGCAAAAAATTGAACTTGGATCGACCATCAATGGCGTCATCCTCAACGAAGACGTGGACTGGTATCAGATCGAGGCCACCAAAGGCCAACGCATTTCGGTCGAAATCGAAGCCATTCGACTTGGTTTCATGTTTGATCCTTACATTGAGATCCGCGACGCCGCAGGCAACGAGCTAATGAAGTGTGATGACTGTCCGCTCACGAAACAGGACGGCCACTTTTCAATCCATGCTCCTGCGGATGGAAATTACATCGTCATGGTTCGTGATACTTCTTACGGAGGCAATCCCAACTGCCGCTACCGTTTGCACGTCGGCGATTTCCCAAGACCGGCTTTGGTGTTCCCCGCTGGAGGCAAGTTCGGCGAAACGAAGGAAGTGACTTTTTTAGGCGATCCCGCCGGACCGATGACTCAATCGATTTCGCTTCCATCAGCCGAAGGATTTCGCAACGGACTGTTTTGCAAAGATGACAAGGGCGTTTCGCCGTCACCCCTTCCGTTCTTGATGTCGAATCTCGAAAGCGAGGAGGAAGTCGAGCCCAACAACGGCTTCCTCAAGCAATCTGCTTTGTCACTGCCAATCGCGATCGATGGTCGAATCGGCGAAGGCGACGACACGGACTTTCATCGCATCACAGCGAAGAAAGGTGAGACTTGGATTGTCGACTGCAACGCGAGACGAATCGGTTCGCCGCTCGATCCGGTGATGAACATCTTCTATGCGAAAGACAAAAAGCACATCATTGGCAATGATGACCTTGACCGAAAACCGGATGCTCAAATTCGATTCAAGGTTCCTGAAGACGGCGACTATTTTGTGCGAATCAAAGATCACCTCGGTCGCAGTGGCGACGACTATATCTACCGCTTGCAAATCGAAAAACCAAAACCAAACTTGACGGTCAACATTCGTCGCAACGATCGATTCACTCAACGGCGGCAACAGATTGCGATTCCAAAAGGAAACCGTTTTGGTTTGCTGATGGATGCCTCTAAGAAGAACTTCAGCGGCGAAATCAAATTGATTGCTGACTCGTTGCCAGCGGGCGTCACGATGGAATGCCGGCCAATGGTTGCCAATATGACGTTCATGCCTGTTGTGTTCACAGCGACTGAGGACGCCACGATTGGCGGCGGCCTTTTTGACATCAACGCGACGCATGTCGATGACACCAAGAACATCAAAGGTGGCTATCGCTTGCGTGCCGACCTTGTTTTGGGACTGCCGAACAACACGCTCTACTATCCATGCTTTGTCGACAAGGCGGCCGTGGCGGTTCTAGAGTCGGTTCCGTTCAAGTTAGAATTGATTCCGCCGAAGGCTCCGCTCGTTCGTGACGGTTCGACGACCGTGAAAGTCAAAATCCATCGTGACGAAGGATTCGACCAGGACGTTCACCTTCAATTTCCGTTTCGTCCGCCCGGCGTTGGCACCAACTATCAAGTGAAAGTACCGAAAGACAAAAGCGAATTCGACTACCCGCTAAACGCAAACGCCAAAGCCCAAATCGGGAAGTGGCCAATCTATGTGTTGGGCGTGTCGAACGTCAAAGGACAGGCTTGGGTTTCGACGCAACTTTCGGAACTTGAAATCGGCGAGCCGCGAGTCAAGATGCAAATGCCGATGACCAGTGTGACTCAAGGTGAGTCGGCCGAGATGACGTGTGCGATTGAGCAACTGATTCCATTCGAAGGTGAAGCAACGGCTGAGTTGCTTGGAGTTCCTCCCAACGTGAAAACGAATTCTCCTTTGAAGTTCAATGCGAAAACTGAATCGCTGACGTTCAAGTTTGAAACCAATGAGAAGTCACCGCCCGGAAAACACGGCCCTTTCATCCGAGTCACGATTCCACATAACGGCTCGAAGATGGTTTCCAATGCGGCTCGCGGCCAGCTGAGAATCAATAAGCCTCGACCTGTGAAAAAGAAAGTGGCGGCGAAATGATGAGCATGATTCACATTGCAATAATGTTGCTGCTATCTGTCGTTGCGCAGGAAACCGAAGAGAACATCACCCTCCCTCTGGGAGCGTCGGCGCAGCCGGGGAGGGAGCCGAGTGAAACGCTTCCCATTGCGAAAACAACCGAAGCAAAGCCAGTAACACAAACCGAAGCAAAGCCGGAGGAAACTTCGCCGTCCCCGTCGCTTAGGCTCCAACCCTCCCAGAGGGAGGGTGATGAATTGGCGAACAAACTCAACGTCTACCCAGCTGAGATCAAACTGTTCTCATCCCTCGATCGCCAATCCATCGTCGTGCAGCGAACCCGTCCCGATGGAATCACGGAAGACCTGTCAGCAAGCTGCTCCATCCGCATCGATGGTCCGCACGCCAAAGTCGAAAACGGATTTGTCCTGCCAGTTTCCGACGGTGAAGCAACGCTGATCGTTGAACACGACATGCAACAAGTCGAAGTTCCGATCAAAATATCTGGCGCTGTCATTACTCCCGCTGTCAGCTTTCAAAACGACGTCATGCCTGTGTTTTCAAAAACGGGTTGCAACGCGGGAAGCTGCCATGGCGCCGCGCGTGGCAAAGACGGCTTCAACCTTTCACTCTACGGATTCGACCCCAAAGGCGACTACCATCGATTGACTCGCGAGATGATGGGGCGTCGCGTCAATCTTGCCGTTCCCGATGACTGCTTGCTGACCAACAAAGCCACCGGTTCTGTCGCTCATTCGGGCGGTTCACTGATGACGCGTGACTCCGAATATTATCACACCATCATGCGATGGTTGGATGCGGGCGCGCTCGAAGACGTTGGCAAAGTTCCCTCTGTGGACAAAATTGAACTCTATCCTCCGGCCGCAGTCCTCAACGGACCCGAGTCAAAACAAACGATGGCCGTCGTGGCGACCTATTCAGATGGCTCGACTCGCGACGTGACCAATCTAGCCTACTTCTCAACCAACAACGATAACTCGGCACAAGTCTCACAGTCTGGCATCGTCACGGCACAGAACCGCGGCGAAGCGTTTGTGATGGCGCGTTTCGACACGCACACCGTCGGCAGCGACATGATCGTGTTGCCGAAAGACGTCCAGTTCGAATGGCCCCAAGACATCCAGCCGCACAATTACATCGACGAAAAAATCCACGACAAGCTTCGCAAACTTCGGATTCGTCCATCCGAGCTATGTTCCGACGCAGAGTTCATTCGTCGCACTTCGTTGGATATCTGCGGCATCGTTCCGACGAGTGAACAAGTTGAATCTTTCGTCGTCGACACCGACCCAGAGAAGCGTTCAAAGTACATCGATCAACTGCTTGAACGGAATGAGTTCGCCGAAATTTGGTTGATGAAGTGGGCCGAACTTCTGCAAGTCCGTTCGGTCAACAATCAAGTCAGCTACAAGGGGACGTTGCTTTATTTTGACTGGCTCAAAGAACGGATTTCGAACAACGTTCCGGTCGATCAATTGGTCAAGGAAATTCTCGGTTCCACCGGCGGAACGTTCAGCAATCCGGCAACCAACTACTTTGAGATTGAACGTGACAAATTAAAGATGTCCGAAAACGTGGCTCAAGTTTTCATGGGCACGCGGATTCAGTGTGCTCAGTGCCACAACCACCCGTTCGATCGCTGGACGATGGACGACTATTATTCGTTCGCGGCATTCTTTGCAAAAGTCAATCGCAAGCAAGCCGAAGATCCTCGCGAGCGAATCATCTTTAACGGTGGCGGCGGCGAAACCAAGCACCCCGTAACCGGCAAAGTGATGAAGCCGAAGTTTCTTGGCGGAGAATATCCTGAAACGAAAAACAAAGATCGTCGAACGGTCTTAGCGGAGTGGCTGGCGTCCGCCGAAAACCCGTGGTTTTCCCGCAACCTTTCCAACATTGTTTGGGCTCACTTTTTTGGACGCGGCATCGTTCACGAAGTCGATGACTTTCGTGTTTCGAATCCCGCAGTCAATCCACAATTGCTCGATGAGCTTGCTTCAAAGTTTGGCCAATACAATTTTGACTTCAAGATGCTCGTTCGCGACATCTGCAATTCACGAACTTATCAACTGTCGACTCGCAAGAACGAAACCAACGCCAGCGACGAAACGAACTTTTCGCGTGCCTCCTTGCGTCGGATTCGAGCCGAAATCCTGTTGGATGTCATCTCCCAAATCACGGAAACTCGCGACAAGTTTCGCGGATTGCCGTTGGGGGCTCGAGCCGTGCAAATTGCTGACGGAAACACATCGAACTACTTTCTGAATACCTTCGGACGTGCGAAAAGAGAGACCGTTTGCAGTTGTGAAGTCAAAATGGAACCTAACCTTTCACAAGCCCTGCATTTGATCAACGGCGACACCGTTGAGAAAAAGATTCAGCAAGGTGCCGTCGTCAAAAAGATGGTCGACGCAAAGAAGTCCGACGACGAAATTCTTAACGAATTGTATTTGCGATGCGTTTCTCGCAAGCCAACCGAAGCCGAGGTGACGGCACTAAAGGCATCGATCGCAGAAAACGAAAATCGACAACAAGCACTAGAAGATATTTTTTGGGCGTTGCTGAACTCTCGCGAGTTCGTATTCAACCATTGAGAATCACAACCCGAAGCGTAAGTTTTGAAGTTGCACAAATACAAGCCCGAAGCGCAAGCGAGCGGATATTTCCCAGGATTTCCTGCTTCCTCGCTTGCGCGTCGGGCTTGTATCGGAACGCTTCGCTTTTTTTAATCTTCACGTGTTTTGTCAAGTAGAATGCGAAATCTTGTCTCAAATGTGCAACTTCAAAGAGCGTAAGCGAGGTGCACCAAAACCTTGCTCAACGCTTTGCTTGGAATGCCCGTAATAATATAGCCAACACCATGAAGACACAGAACAACAACCAGCGCACCTCGCTCACGCTTCGGGTTATGATCCCTTGCTTGTGCATGTTGTTCGCTTCATCCGTTCATGCCCAAGAAAAACCTCCTGCGAAAATCACGTTCAACGATCATGCCAAACCGATCCTGATGCAACGCTGCTCTTCGTGTCATAACTCAGAGCGTAAGGAAGGCGACATCGACGTCACCAACTACACCAACCTGATGCTCGGTGGCGGAAGTGGCGAAGTCATCGAACCCGGTTCGGCAGACGAGAGTTATCTATTCCAATTGGTGATTCACGAAGACGCTCCCGAGATGCCTCCCGGCGGGACAAAGATTCCTGATCCGCAAATTGAAATGCTTCGGAAATGGATCGACGGCGGAGCTTTAGAAAACTCAGGCAGCGTCGCCAAAAAGCGTAAACCAAAAACAGACTACAGTGCCGTTTCGACGGGTGACAAACGTCCCGAAGTCGAACCGACTCCTTCACGTTTACCGTTGGTTCCACAATTGGTTGCCGATCGACCGTCAAGCGTTCATTCGCTGGTGTCGAATCCGTGGTCTCCGTACGTTGCGGTGTCGAGCCCGAAACAGGTTTTGGTTTATCGCACCAAAGATTTTGCGTTGCGTGGTGTCATTCCATTTCCTGAAGGACAACCGGAAACGATCCGCTTCAGTCGCAACGGTAGACTGATGGTGGTCGGCGGCGGAAAGCCAGGGGCAACTGGAAAAGTTCTCGTTTGGGATGCAATCAAAGGACGGCGCATCACGGTCGTCGGTGATGAAAGTGATTCCGTTTTGGCAGCGGACATCAATCCTTCGCAGACATTGGTGGCGTTAGGCGGACCGCGGAAAATCGTTCGCGTGTTCGGCATCGATGGCGAACTGGTCTACGAACTTACCAAGCACACCGAATGGATCACGGCGTTACAGTTTTCTCCTAACGGAAACTTTCTGGTCACCGGCGACCGAAACGGTGGCGTCCACGCTTGGGAATCTGAAACAGGCAACGAAGTTCTGACGCTTGGCGGACACAAGAAGTCGATCACCGCAATCGACTGGCGCGTCGACGGAAAACTGGTTCTCACAGCCAGCGAAGACGGAACGGTTCGAGTCTGGGACGGCGCTAACGGAAAGCAAATCAAAACGTGGACTGCGTGCGGAGCTGGCGTGACGTCCGCGTGTTTTACTCGTGATGGTTTGATTGTCACCGGAGGTCGCGATCGGCTTGTTCGCGTCTGGGATCAAAACGGAAAGCAGATCCATCAATACGAAGCGATGGGCGACCAAGTCACTAGCGTCGCATACTGCAGCGAAACCAATCGCGTCATTGCGGGTGATTGGGCGGGAAGCATTCACGTTTGGGACAAAGCAAACGCAAAACGTGTCGGTACGCTCAACGGCAATCCGCCAACAATTGAAACACGCATCGCGGAAGTCAATCAACAGCTCCAAAAAGCCAGCGAGATCCTCAAGCCGCTGGCGGAACAAGCTGCTGCTCTCGATTCTCGGATCGCCGCGATGAAAGCTGAAAACGAAGCAGAGGTTTCAACACGAACAACCACCGATGCTACGCTTAAATCCGTCGTGCAGAAACTTACCGTTGCCAACAACCTAGTGAAGTCCACGGTCGAGCAACAGAACGCGTGGAAGAAAGAATTGGCGGACAAAGAGAAAGCTGCTCCACAGATTGACACTTCCATCGCCAGTGCCAAATCGGCTCTCGAATCATTGGGCGACGACAAAGACATGACGGAAATGGTCACGAAACTTGAAGCTCGCAAAACGTCACTGGTCGCTCGAATCGACACGTTGAAATCACAGCTCCAACAAGCGACGCAGAAGCAGGAAACAGCGAAAGCGGAAATCGCAGAGTTGACGATCCAGCGCGACGAATCGCAAAAGCAACTAGCAGTTCTCAACACGAGCATCTCGGCTCGCGAAATGGAACTGGGCAAGGTCAACGATCAACGAGCCAAGCAGAAAGCAGCGTTGGACAAAGCGAAAGCAGACGTGCAGCGTCCGACCAATGCACTTGGCTATTGGAATTCCGAGTTGCAGTTTGCGAAGTCGTTGGCTCAGCTTGAAACGACGCTCAAGCACGCTGAAGAAGTCGAGCAAGGAAAGCTGGACGAAGTGGACGCCGCCAAGGAAAAACTTACCGCCGCCCAAGCCGTCGTGCATCAAGCCGACCAGAATCGCGCCGAATCGACGAAGCAAGTTGAATCGATCGAGCAACAGATTCAGGCTCTGAAGGGCAAGTAGTTGGGGAAGTGGCGGGTTCTCTCAAGGAAATCTTAACTCCCCTCTCCCCGAGAATTCGGACCTCAAAACGTGGCTTCGAGATCAATCGTTGACCAAATTCACGGGGATGAGGGGTTGGGGGTGAGGGACAATAGCTGTGCTGCAATCCACAGATGAACTTGGGAGAATATTTCGGCCTCGCCAAACCTACACGCTTAGAAGCTGAACAAATTTCCCTCACCCCCAGCCCCTCTCCCAAAAATTCGAGCAGCGTTTGACTAGAAAAAACTGCGTTAGGATTCGAATTTTCGGGAGAGGGGAGCGAGTTGATTTCTTAAGTGGCTTCACACTTCAACATCAATCTCAAAGCCTTCACGCTGCTTACGCTTGACCATCGAGTTTGCTTCGTCATCGCCTGTAAACTTTTCCTTCTTCGGATCCCAATCGACTTTTCGGTTGAGTCGAAGCGCAATATTGGAAAGGTGACATAAGCTCACTGATCGATGATGAGACCAAACATCGCTGATCGGAACGCCACCGTTCTTGATGCAGTCGACGAAGTTGCCCATGTGGTTTCCGGGTTTCTTCCCTTTGCAAAGTTTGTCGATCGCATCCTGAATCCACTGCGGTCCAGCGCCGCCCTTGGGGCCATCTTTAGGTGCCTCGTCGCTGCCCCATTCGTCTTTCGAAATCTTGTGCGCGACGCCAAGTTGTTCTGCAGGCTTGCCGGTCAAACCGCCGCGATTCACACGGATCTTTCCTTTATCGCCTTTAATGATGAGCTCATTTTTGCCAGAAAGCAATCTCGCCGTGTGGCCGCCTTCGAATTCAAGTGCCACATCGAATTTTGCAGGAACGTTGTATCCATTTTCGATTTGCGGAATTTCGACTTTGCCGTTTGGCGTGATCGAAGTCGGACCAGAATCGTCCATCCCAAGTGCCCACATCGCGATGTCGCCATGGTGTGCTCCCCAGTCGGTAACTTGGCCGCCGGCATACTCAAACCACCAACGGAAATCGAAGTCACCACGCTGCGGACAGTAAGGTACTTCCGGCGTTTGGCCGAGCCACATGTTCCAGTCAATGTGATCGGGGCATGGAATGTTCTTGAACGGGCCGCCCTTCTCCGCGCCTCCGATGCTGATCAAACAATCCAACTTGTCGCCCAGCATTCCACTCTGTGCAATCGCGACTGCCTTAAGGAACACTTGAGCGAACTCGCTTCGCTGTTGCGTTCCGACTTGAAAAACTTTGCCCGTCTCTTTGGCGACTTTGCAACACTGCTGCCCTTCGCGGATTGTCAGCGAAAGCGGTTTTTCGCAATAGACGTGTTTGCCAGCCCGCATCGCATCGATCGCGATTTTCACGTGCCAGTGATCAGGCGTTCCAATCGTGACCGCGTCGATGTCCTTGCGTTCAAGCAACTCTCGGTAGTCACCGTACACTTGACAGTTGCCGTCATAATCTTTGGCGAAGAACTCGGCATTGCGTCGATTGACATCGGCGACAGCCACCATGTCTCCGAACTTTGCCAACTGATGCCCGACGACGGCTCCGCGTCCACCAAATTCGCCATCTCCGGTGTATCGGTTGACGTAAATGCTTGTTCCGATCGCCGCCATCTGAAGCTTGTCGTTCGGCGAGTCCGACAGGATCGAAGGGTTCGCAAGAATATAGGGCGCCGCAAAGGCTGCCGATGCGGCGATGCCCGAGTCCTTGATGAAGTCACGCCGCGTTGATTGTTTTTTGATCGTCATGTTTGGCATCCGCATTTGGTTATTGAATGATCGTTTAATTCTACTTGATTCGCATCTTCGCCTCTTCGCGAACTTCCTCGCGAGTCAGCTTTCCGTCGCCGTTTGCATCGTAGGCGTTGAATCCCCAAGTCTTGATAGCGCGAGGCAACTCGGTTCGCAGGATGATTTCGTCGTTGTTGGCGTCGAATCGCTCAAAGAATTTGCGTTCGATTTCGTCAACCTTGGTTTCCTGAGCAGCCGTCAGCTGACGCGGCTGTGATTCCAATTCGTTAGCTTTATTCTTGGCATCAGTTTCAACTCTATGCGGGATCGCAATATCGTAAAACGCGACGGCCATTTCCTCCCAAGTTTGATCGCCCCATGAAACCAGTTGTGAGGGATCAGGATTGAAAGGGTTGGCCTCTGAATTGTCGAACTCAACCTTGCCTTGCAATCGACGAACGTTATTCAGCGAAATTGGCTCCGCCAACTCGTAGCGATGCTGCCAATTGAAATCGTAGGATGGGACACTGATCAACTGAGTTTCAGTTTTATCTTTGGTGACCACGGCAGATTCAAATGACTTTCCGCGATAATGCATGTGGGGAGAAACGGACAACAGGCTTCCGTTTGACGGCAGACTTCCACGGCGAATGTCGACTTTGTGCGAAGGGTCGTTGGGCTGGATCTCAAAATCTTGGTCAAGCGCCATCACCGTCAGCAATTCGTGTTCGATCTCCGATTCATTGGCGAACAGAAGACCGATTCGCGTGACGTCCGTTTGAGGCGTTCCGTTGGGCGTGTAGTGCATTTGAAAAACGAGCTTCGAACCCTTGGCGACAAAGCGAGCTCGATTTGATTCATAGCTCAATGGAGTTTGGCCAGGAACGTACGCGGCCAACCAACCAACTCCGCGAGGTCGCCGTCCGTCGGGCGGTCGGATGAAAACGATGCTGTGGTGCACGACGCTGCGATTGCCAGGAACGACTTCGGCGGCCGATACCCAACGGTCTTCCGTAAACTTCGGATCGACAACGAAGTATTGGTACTCAACCGTTTCGTCAGCGGGAATCTGATAAGGCCGTGAGCTCATCTGCACGATGCGATCAGGTTCGCGAGGCAATCGCCAACCAGAAACGGCTTCGATCGGTTTTGGCAATTTGGAAACGTCTCCCATCGGAGTCCCTTGCGCGACCCAATCGATCAGAATTTGCTTGTCTTCGTCGCTCATGTTCCTTGAGTTGGAGAATTTTCCAACGCTTGCGTCGGCGTGCCATGGCGGCATTCGTTTTTCTTCGATGACTTCCAGCATCATGTCCGCCCAGCCGATTGATTCCTCGTAGGTCTCCAGAGAGAACGGACCGATTTCGCCGTCGCGATGGCATTCGACGCAGTTACGTTGCAAGACGCGAGAGACCTGATTTGCAAACGTCACCGTTGCGTCAGAGGCAGATTCTCGCTTGCGACCCAGCAAGCAACCCGTCGGCTGCGTCTCGGAGACTTCAATTGATTTGCCGGCCAATGCGTTTTCAATTGCGATTCGCAAGTCATGTCGTTTGGCTGCTGATCGCGAAACGCCCGGCATGTACTGATCGTCAATGCGTCCGCGATAGAGGATCTTGCGGTCCGAGTCGAAAACGATGACTTCCGGAGTGCGTGTGATGTTCAGTTCGTCCGCGAAACGGTTGTCGTAGTCTTTCGCGAACTCAAATTTGATCCCGCTTTCGGCAATGTACGTTTTCATCTCCGGCAGGGAATCTTGGATGTTGCTGTTGATTCCAACGAAGCGAACGCTTTCGAATTCAGTAGAAATTTTCTGCAAACGGCCAGCGTAAAGTTTCGCCAATGGGCATTCGGTTCCAAGAAAACAGAGCACCGTTAGCTTGTGTTCAGGCGACTCATCGATGCTGATTTTCGAACTGCCGTCGACGCCAATCAATTCGACCGTTGGCACTTCGACGATTGCTGTCGTTTGGTCAGCCCAAACGTCGCCAGCGATTAGCAGCAGAACCAAACCGCAAAATAAATTAGACAATTGGAAACGAATCATGGTTTTTGGCGTTTGAGGGTAAAAGTTCGAATTCAGATTCTACCGCGATTCCATTACAATACGCTTCGGAAAAGATTGCAACGGAATGCAATTTCCCGAACGACCATTTTGGCGTAGGGCAAATTCAACAGGGATAGAAATGTTTGCAAAAATTCAAATACTGGTTTGTCTGGCGATGCTGACCTTTCCAGTTGCTCTGCTGGCACAGAATCAGCAAGTCAAACCAACGACTAGGGTCATGACCCAAGCGGCACCTCAAACCGCAGATTCTCCGATCGAATCACAGATTGCGGAGGCTGGTGCCAAGTTCAATCAAGACTTCGCCTTTGGTCACCTTGAGGCCATTTGTGCGATTGGGCCACGCATGAGCACTTCGCGCGGAATGGCGACTCAGCAAGCGATGCTGAAGAAACATTTTGAGGCCCTTGGAGCCCAAGTTGGATTTCAAAACTTTAGCGTCAACGACCCGCGAACAGGACAACAAGTTGGGCTTTCGAATCTTGTCGTTCGCTGGCACCCGAAACGTTCGAAGCGGTTGATGATCTGCTGTCATTACGACACGCGTCCGTTTCCTGATCGCGATCCGGTGAATCCTCAAGGCGTGTTCATTGGAGCCAACGATGGAGCTTCTGGCGCGGCGTTTCTGTGCGAACTCGGTCGGCACATGCAAAATCAGGAAGGTCCAGTCGGATTCGATTTCATATTTTTCGACGGCGAAGAATTTGTCTTTCAAGCACGGCGTGATCCGATGTTTTTAGGTTCGCAGTATTTCGCGAATCAATATCCGAACTGGGATGTGAAATATGACTATGCCGTTTTGGTCGACATGATCGGGGACAAAGATCTACAATTGAAGATGGAGGTCAATAGCCTCAACGGGGCCAGAGACCTAACAAAAATGATCTGGTCGGTGGCAAAAGATCTAAAAGTTCATGAGTTCAAAGCGTCCAAAGGTCACACGATTAAGGACGACCATTTGCCGTTGATTCAAGCCGGCATTCCAACATGTGATATCATTGACTTCGACTATCCGCGTCCGGGTATGAAAAATAAGTACTGGCACACGACTCAAGACAGTGTCGAAAACTGTTCGGCAGAATCGCTTGGCAAAGTTGGCATCGTGATGCTCGAATGGACTCGTCGGATGCAGGTGCTCTATGAGAACAATGCGAAGAAGAAAAAGAAAAACTCCCGCACGGCGAATAGAAGATAAGTAGTTTTTACGATGGAGCAAACCAGTGATTTTTGAAATGCTCATTGGCTATTTCGAACCCGTTCTTAGCTTATGCCACGGCATTCTATGTATCAGCCAGAACGTGAAGAATTTTGCGTTTCTACTTGGGCTAGGCTCAGTTACAGGTGGAGTTGTTTCCCTCTTTGCACACAAGCGACAGCTGGACGATGTTTTCGGCACGCCTCATTCTGCCAGTGAGCTTCGTTTTGAAACGCGTAAGTATCGCCGACGTGCGATTGCCAGTTCGCTGATCGCTTCGCAGGGAATCATGCTGGCCGGGCTCGCGTTTGTTGACGAGATTCGCACAGTTGCGATTTTCATCAGTATCATTCTGCTGATGCTGGTTGGCATCCTGGGGGTCGCGATGTTCGATTTCTTTTCCGTGGGCATCAACGAGATTGGCCGCAAGGATGATAAAGCCAGAAAAGCGTTGGTTGATGAGTACGTGCGGCAGCGGAATCAACTGGCGAAACAGAAGGAAGACAACGAAGAGCCTCCTTCTGGTGATTCGCAATTGTAAGTGCCTTGAACGACAATACCATTCAAAGAAGCCAAAGTCTCGGTGGCATAGGCCTCTGGCCTGTGTTCTGCATGTCCACAAGCCAGAGGCTTATGCCACCGGTTGTTGCGATTTCGAACTGTGGCGGGACGCCGTAGCCACATGTTTTGACATCGGCTCTAGGACGACCGATACTTTTCCACCAACCGAACGGTCTCTTCTTCTCCGACGATCGAGACCAATTTCAAATACGGTCGCATTCCGAGCACCTTCATCTTTCGCGACCGCAACGGCACGGCCTTCGTCTCACAAACCTCGCAAGGAATCGCCGGACTTGCGTATCCGCATTTCGCACAGCTTGCCTCGGTCGTCCACCATTGGCCATCAGAATGACCGGGCGGGTTTAACTCAACGTGGAACTCTAAATCGTGCTCAACAGAAACTTGAATTGCGCGAGCTAATCGACGCCAGGCAATCGAATCAGATTGAATTTTCTTGCAGACGCGATCCAAAAACGAAAGCTGTTCCATGGAAAACGTTTTGCAACTCCAAACGCCGTACCACGATGGCGACGTTATCGGAAATGGAGACGCTTCATCGATCGATTCCAATGCCGACTCAAACCGCTGAACGATCGAAATGGCGTCGTCGATGGCCGAGTGATCTTCGCACTCCATTAGCCTCATGAATCCTGGCGAACTATCTTCCGAGACGTCTCCAAACGGAAGCCAGCCAAAACAACCAGCTTTGGTAGCCGTCGCGTTCGCGGAAAGTTCCTCAGCGGAGATCGGCACGTTCGCAGGGCAGCTCCGACAGGCTGATGAGGATTTTTCTTTTCCGCCAAACGCCGCGTAAACTTCCTGTACAGGAAATCCAATCGCCGCCGTTGCATGTTCGGTGCTGACATCAGGATGGAGGCAGATTCCGTCGACGACACGATCTTCGAACTCCCCAACCGCGATCGCCCGTAAACTCCGCAGTTCGCGAAATGCAGCATCGGTCACATTTTTCGCGTCGGGGTCGCGAAAAGGGCAGGGCACTACGATCGTCCAGCGGAGAAACGGAGGAGTTGGACCCAAGATCGCGGCAGTTCGTTTCATTGCGTAAGGTTTCAGATGACGGGTCGTCGAAAGATGCAACAGATTCTATAATCTGCGATTCGAATTCGAAGGAGATACAGTGTCAGAAAAAGTCGTCATTATCGGAAGTGGTCCTGCGGGATGGTCAGCTGCAATTTACGCCGCACGAGCGAACCTGAGTCCGTTGCTTTTTGAAGGAACCGTCAAGCCTGAGATGATTCCGCTGGGGCAATTGGCCTACACGACTGAAGTCGAAAATTATCCTGGATTCCCGTTCGGAAATGTACGTGCTTTCGTGGAAAGTGCCGTCGACAAAGATCGCCACTGGAACCTTCCTGGGATCCCAAACCATCTCCGTGAAAAGAAGAAACGCGATAGCCTCGCCGACATTCAGCCGCACTATGCCGTTCAAGGCACCGAACTGATGGAGTTGATGAAGCAGCAAGCACTCAACTTTGACACGCGGGTCATCGGCGACGATATCGTCGATGTTGATTTTAATTCCGGTCCGATGCGAGTCATCCCAGCCAAAGGCGATCCTGTCGAGACGCACACGATCATCATCGCTACTGGCGCACGTGCGAATTATCTAGGCTTGGAATCCGAGGAAGCTTACAAGAATAAGGGCGTCAGTGCCTGTGCGGTTTGCGACGGCGCTTTGCCGGTGTTCTGGAACAAGAAGCTCGCCGTTGTCGGCGGTGGAGACTCCGCTGTCGAAGAGGCAACTTACCTTGCGAACCTCAGTACTGCTGTGAAAGTTTATTTGATCGTTCGACGTGACGAGATGCGTGCATCAAAAATCATGCAGGAACGTGCCATCAATCATCCGAAGATCGAAATTCTTTGGAACTCAGTGGTTGACGAAGTGATCGGCGATGGAGACTTGGTTACGGGTTTGAAAATCAAGAGCACGACGGACGACAGCATTTCGGACTTGGAAGTCGGCGGCATGTTTGTGGCGATTGGTCACACTCCGAACACCAGTTTCCTCAGCGGCAAGTTGAAGATGAATGAAAAGGGCTACATTCAGTGGACCAAAGCGTTTCGCACCAACACCAGCGCTGAAGGCGTATTCGCTGCCGGCGACGTCGCGGACGACTACTATCGCCAAGCGATCACTTCGGCTGGAACGGGATGCATGGCTGCATTGGATGTCGAAAGACACCTTGCTGACAAAGGAATTGAGTAGGCGAATCCGTCCCAGACTCGATCGTTCCCGGTCTGAGACCGTTCGGGCCGTGGTCTCGTGCTAGCGAGATGACTCCCGCTGTGGACCCTAATCTGCCAAACCGTTAATCTCCGTTAAAAATCTAGCGGAGAAAAAGCATGCTTTCGCCAAACTGGGCGAGCCAAGCCCGAAATCTGACCTTCGTTGCGTCGATGCTGGCGATCTGCATCGGGACCAATGCTATGGCTCAGGAATTCAAAATCGAAACGGCGATCTATGCTGGAGACAGCAAAGTACCCGTCGCGCAAAACGTAACTTTATTCCAACGCGATCTGGTTGTTGACCTGAAAATTGATTCAGCGACTCCGCCAAACATCGTCGACACCAAAGTCTACGATTCGCGCCAGAAACTGGTCGCCTTGCTTGATCACACGCGAAAAATTCGCTTGGAGATTTCAGATAATCGCCTACTCCAAATGGTCGAAGGCCTACGTCGCGATATTTCGCAGAAGAAAAACTTACAGTTTCTGGTAGACGAAACATTCACCGAATCACAGGAATTGGAGGCTTCCCGCATTCGTCTGACGAGTCCTTCCATCCGGTATCTCGTTGAAGGACAACGGCCTGCCGACACCAGTTACCTCAAGATTCACGGCGAGTTCCTCGATATTTTTTCTCGGCTTAACGCTTCGGATCCAGGCGGTTTCCCTCCGTTCGCGCGTCTGAAGTTGAACCAGTCGATCAAGAAAATGGGTTGGATTCCGTCGGCTGTCGAAATTGAAATGGAGCCAAACGCACTGGTGACCAACGGATTGAAAATGAAATCAACTCACATCCTGATCGACGGACTCTCAAAAGACGACAACGCAAGGATCGAATCAGCAAAAAATCAGTGGCTTAGCTATCAAGCTGTCAACTTGCTTGAGTTTCGAGGCATCGAAAAAACAGCAAGCACCAAAGCTAAAGTTGGTGCAACCACGACGACGAAGTAGCTCATGGTCGCTGAGCAGCCTGAACCAATCTCTTCATCCCTCCCGCCACGCCATTGAATATGAAGAAAATCCTGTTCGTTGTCCTGATAGTGTTTGCGACCGTTGGGATCTGCCTGTTGTCATTGGTAATAGGCGCACGGATGGTCAAGCGAACCTCGAACTTGGCACTTTCGGATACTCCGATCCAAATTCTCCCACCAGACCATCGTCCGAACATCGTATTGATCAACCTCGACGATGCGGATCACAAGATGCTTTCGCCCGAGATGCTCAAGCTTTATCCGGGTTTTGACGAATTAGCCAAACGCAGCGTTTCGTTCACCAACATGCATGTGACAACTCCCTTCTGTGGACCGTCCAGAGCAGCTTTATTCCGCGGACAGTATGCACATCGAACCGGCGTTCGAGTCAACATTCCTGAATCGGAACTGTCGCTTCAATTCAAAGGTGGATACTCAGAGTTCATGCGTCAAGGACACGATCACGAAGAGCTTGGCGTTTGGCTGAAACGGGGCGGATACCGAACCATGCTGCTGGGAAAGTATCACCACAACGGATTCGATGGCCGAAAACCCGATGGCTTTGACGATTTTTACGCGACCAATGGCGGACGTTACCTTGGATCCTACGAGTTCACGACTCGCAATGTTCCCAAAGGCAGAGGCGAGCAGAATGCGATGAATGTCTATCGCACGAATCGCGAAGCCGACGACGCCGTAAATTTGATTCGCCAACACAAACAGCGACGAAAGCTGCAAACTGCCTCCGGTGAAGTCGCCCAGCCGTTCTTTTTCTACTACGCGCCGCTGGCACCGCATCGACCTCTTGGCAATGATTTCACGAAGATGGTCGATAAAGAGAAATACGCAAATTGGCAGGCAGGCCTTGAAATCCCGATGACGCCGGATTTCAACGAAGCTGACATGTTCGACAAACCGACACATCGCCAGTCAGAACCTTACACGGAAGAAGAAATTGAACTCTTGCACGCCGAATATCGGTGTCGTGCTCGCGCCGTCAAGTCTGTCGATGACTTTATCCAGAAGATGATCGCAGAGCTGAAAGATAAAGGACTCTACGAAAACACCTACTTCATGATCACGTCGGACAACGGCTATCAAATGGGTCATCATCGATTGCACAACAAACTTGATCCGTATCGAATGTCGACGACCGCACCACTTTTCGTAAGCGGCCCCGAAGCGGCAGAACCGACGAGCGTCAGCCATCTTTTGGCTCACATTGACATGTGCCCAACGATCCTTGATTTGGCTGAATGCCCCAAGCCCGGTTTCCTGGACGGCAAATCGTTTGTTGATTTGATCCGTGATCCACATTCGCATGATGAAAAAACGTGGAGGAAGCCAGTCGTTATTGAGAACTGGCAAGTCAAACGAAATCGATCTGAATGCCTGCCCGGCACTTACAGTGGCTTGCGATATCACGACCGAACCTACATCGAATGGTGCACCGGTGACCGGGAGTTCTATGATCTTTCCACCGATCCGTATGAGCTCGAGAATGCTTACGATTCTCTTTCGGATGCTGAAAAAAACAAACTGAGAGAAGATCTTTTGAATTCGCGTTCCGTTGAAATGGACCCGATCGTCACCGTGCTAAGGAGAGCCGTACTTTCGGAGCACATTGAGTTCCCATATTGCGTTCGCGGAATTGCCGAAGATGATCGATGCGTCAGAAAAATTGAATTGCTGATTCGACACGCAAAGCGCGGGTATTGGAACGGGAATTCGTGGATACCTAAACGAACCTATATGCAGGTGACCGACCATGCTCCGGATCAGCAAATGGTTTCATGGCGATACGATCTACGCGACGCAGTATCGAAGCTGACCGAAGAAGACATGGAGACGCTGAAGAACGACAGGGACGTCTTTCGACTCGCAGTGCAAGTTTTTGCCTACGACCATCTCGGCAACAAGTCGAAGGAAGCCAGAACTCAAATCGTTCCGCCATTCACGACGGATCCATTTTCGGATCGGACGGCGACAGATGATCAGACGATCAAGCGCTGAACCGTCGCTTAGATTCAGTTTCACACAAGTCCCACCTGCGGAAATGCCTAAGCCTGCGGTTCGGTCATCGACCACGGATCAAGAGCTTCCTTAAGCGTTTCCGGTGGCAATATATTCTGCTCTTCGCACAATTCGCGAATCGTCTTGCCAGTCGCGAAAGCTTCCTTCGCCAGCTTGGCTGCTTTCTCGTAGCCGATGTGCGGATTCAAGCTCGTACACATCGATAAACTTTGCTCCACGAACGATTCACACTTGGCTTCGTTCGCTTTCATTTCAACGACGCAGAACTCGTCGAACGCTTTGACGCCTCTGGCCAACAACAGAACACTTTCCAGCGTCGTTTGAGCCATCACTGGCATCATAATGTTCAGTTGAAACTGACCGCCTGCGGCGCCGCAGATCGTGATCGTCTGATCGTTGCCCATCACGCGAGCCGTCAGCTGCATCATGCTTTCGCTCATGACTGGATTGACTTTCCCCGGCATGATCGAACTTCCTGGTTGTCGAGTCGGCAACGAGACTTCGGAAAATCCACATCGCGGCCCCGATCCCAACCAACGGATATTGTTCGATAAATTAAACAACGTTGAAGCAATCGCTTTCAAATTCGCGTGGCACTCGACCAGCCCGTCACGCTGAGCGTTTGCTTCGAAGTGATCGACTGCCTCAATGAACGGAATTTTCGTCTGATCCGCGAGAACTTTCGAGACTCGTGAACCGAATTCCGGATGCGTGTTGATACCAGAACCGACAGCCGTCCCGCCGACCGGAAGCTCGAGTACACTTTTAACAGCCGACTCAGCACGTGAAATTGAAAGCTCAATTTGCCTTGCGAACGCACCGAACTCCTGTCCCAAACGAAGCGGCGTCGCATCCATCAAATGCGTTCTTCCGATCTTGATAACCTTATCCCACTGAGCCGCCTTATCAGACAGCGATTTGTGCATGCCTTGTAGCGCAGGGATCAGCTCGTTCTGAATTTCGCACGCGACGGCAACATGGATCGCCGTCGGAAAGGTATCGTTCGTGCTCTGGCCCATGTTGACATGATCGTTGGGGTGAATCGATTTCTCTTCTCCCATTCGATCACCGCCGTCGATTTCGATTGCGCGATTGGAAATGACCTCGTTGATGTTCATATTGCTGGACGTTCCCGAACCAGTTTGGAAAACATCGATCGGAAATTCAGCATCCAACTTTCCGGCAATTACTTCTTCGGTCGCAGCGATCAATGATTCAACCTGTTTGTCGGACAGCGGATTTTTCCCTGATCCAGTCAGCTTCCCCAGATCGCGATTGGCAATCGCACAAGCTTTTTTGACGCGTCCCATCGCACGAATCATCGCGGGCGGCATGGTCCAGCCGGAGACCGGAAAATTGTCGACCGCTCGTTGAGTTTGTGCTCCGTAGTAGGCGTCTCGTGGCACCTGGACTTCGCCCATGGAGTCACGTTCTGTTCGCATTTCAATTTTTGAGCTGTCGCTGGACATCAAGAAACTTCCGGAAAAATAGATCGCACGTTAGACTTGGTGAATCTCATTCTGTCTTTGCGGTCCGCCTATGGCAAGGGCTGCTTCGACGATCCAACCAATGGAACGATATGGACTTCAAGGAACTTCGAAAAGAATACGAAACGCAAGGCATCGATGATTCGCAGCTCGACGCGAATCCGTTCGTCACGATGCAATCGTGGTTACAGGTTGCGACCGATAGCGCCCCGAGCCATTGGTTTGAATCCAATGCGATGACTTTGGCCACCGCCGGCACTGACGGCATCGTGAGCTCGCGAACGGTGCTGCTGAAAGGGATCGATGAAAATTCGATTCGGTTCTACACGAACTACGGTTCAACCAAAGGCAAACAACTGGCAGAAAACCCGAACGCATCGGTGACGTTTCATTGGGCTTGGCTGGGGCGACAAGTTCAAATGCGAGGCAGCGTGGCAAAGACATCGCGCGAAGATTCGAAAGCCTATTTCCATTCGCGGCCCCGAGGTTCACAGTTGGGAGCCCTGGCTTCAGAGCAATCAACGCGTATCGAATCGCGTGAGCAGCTGGAAAAAATTCGCGCTGATTTGGAAGCCAAGTTCGATGGCCAGGAAATTCCGCTTCCCGAAAACTGGGGTGGCTACGCCCTGACTCCCCAATTCATCGAATTTTGGCAAGGACGACTCGATCGAATGCACGATCGAGTCGTGTATGAGAAAAACGGCGATGGAGTTTGGCAGCGTTACCGTATTTCGCCGTAAACCTTAGGACGGGCACCTTGCCCTTCAAGTCAAAGAACTCCAATATTTGACGGGCAAGCCGCCCAGCCTACGACAACTGGCGGCGATTCATCTTGCTCGCCATCGCCCAACACCTCGGCAGGAACTTCTTTGCTGTCATTCTTCAATCCATGATTGTGTCCCGGCAAATATTCGATCCCAAACGCGATCGCCACGCCCAAAAGTAACATCGTCGAGAGCTGCAATCTGTCATGCGAGTGGAAGTGGACTTCGGGCAACAGGTCACCAAGTGAAATACAAAGAAAGATCCCAGCCGAAAACGCCAGGCAGTATCCAAGCACCATTTCGCTGGCTGCGTATTGCGAGACGCCAAAATAAAACAAGGCTGCTCCGATAGGGCAAACGAGTGAAAAAATCAGGCTGACCGTGACCTGTTGACTTACATTCCATCCGCGAGCATGCATTAAACTGGTGATCGACATCGCATCGAGTGGCTTGTGCAAAAAGATGGCAAGGAAAACGCCAAAGCCAACCCACATGGAATGTTCTGACATCGTCGCCGCAGCCAACGCGACACCGTCGATCAAGGTGTGAACCGCCAGACCGAAACACAAACCCGCCCAGCTGAAGTCCAATTCGCCATGGTGGTGATCGCAATGGACGTGGTGATGGTCTTTCTCATCATCACAGAGTTCTTTTTGTTTGTGGTCGTGCTCTGTATCGACTGCCAAATCGTGCTGGTGAAAGTGGAACAGTCTGACCATGAAAAACATGAACAGCAGCCCGATCAAACAAACAACCAACGCTGGTTCCGCCCCACCGAGCTTCCTGATCGACATCGGCAGCAAGTGCAACAACGCAACACCAAGCATTACACCGGAAACGAGGCTCAACACCAACTGGATCTTGCGGTGCGTCAGCTTCATCATCGACGGCAGCGAACCGCCTGCGGTAGACGCGATGATGATCAAAATGCAGTAAACGATTAGGACTTGGTACATGAAAATCAGAAAAGTGACGGTTTGGAAGCTTCACAGGATCGGCAACAATCACTTCGGACGCAAGTGTTCAAGAAAACTTTCTCGAAGAAACTCGTCGTGCCACGAAAGAATCAAAGAAAGTAAAGTCTGGCAAAAATGAAGCCGCCTACTTTGCCGATCGCTTGTCCCGATATTTGCTGGAGTCGCAAGGGTTCAGGATTCCGAATTATTGCCAATTGGGCTACGGCCGATCGCAAACGTGGTGCTGTACGCTTTGTTACGTCATACTACTGACATGGACGAAAGAGGGACGAATTATCGCGACGAGCAATTCGGAAAGTTTCGCATCTCGACGCTGCTGAGCTGGACGGCAGTAGCTGCGGTGGCCATAAAGGTTGCTGCCGAAAATCCGATACGTCGCCCAAGCGATACAGGGCCAGCGTTAGTATTTTTTGCCGTTCTTTTTTCAGCGGCAACTTGCATCCCATTTCTGGTCGACCGACTTCTTGATTCGTTTCGGCACAAAAGACGAGTTAGAACGTTTTCGACGTTTTGGAAAACGCGTCTTATCTTATGCGTTGGCCTGTATTCCATGGCCACATTTGCACTTTCTTCCATTGCGTTCAATGCTGAGTGGAAAGGCCACAAAGGCCCCAGCTGGTTTTATTACACCCTTGAATCTTACGCAGCGTTAACGTGGTGGCCAAGCTACCTCGCCGGAGGCTTCGTCTTCATCAGGGCAATCATTGACGATAAATTGAGACTTGAATCGCCGTTGGTGTTTTTGATGGCTCTGATTCTGGCTGCGATTTCGTGGAGCTACACCGTTGCCTGCATCTTCATGAACTTTGCTGGCTATGCCGGCGATAGTTTCTGGATCATTCCAGGTTCATGCGCGATTTGTTATTCACTCTTCGCAGCATTGACATTTCGCCAACGCAATTGGTCGCTTGAGACCATCAGAGTTAAATGGGCTGCGCTAACGACGACGCTAATTGCGTTCGTAGTTGGGATTGTTGCAAAGTACCCGCTTACTGTAGCGTACTATCAGCAATTGGCGGACGATCCTCCAGAAGGCTGCTTTATCGTTTCGGCGGCATCCAAAGGTCACCATTCGATTGTTGGAACTTGGTGCGACGCGGAGTCAGGCAAGTTGGTGAACCAACAACTCATCAACTTCTGGCAATTCGAAAACTTCCTGAAAGAAACTGCTCCAGCATTTCATTTACGACTTCGGAGGATCTACAACCGCGTCGGCCCTGTCCTTGCGAAGCTAATCGTCTTCAAATGGCAAGCGAGCCTGATCTATATTCTGCTTAAGCCTTTTGAGCTGATGGCCCGCGCGATGGTTGCCGTCAAATTAAAGTGTTAACGGTCAGCACTTACTCATCTGCCCAGAACGTCTGTTGAATGTCAGATGCCTCTTTTTTCGGTCGCTTTTCGACAGCCTTGGGAGGCTTCACCTGTTTGGGCTTTTTTCGCGGCAGCTTTAAATCGGTACTGCCATCGATCGTCATGTCCAAAGAATCGATCTGAACGACCTGCCCAGTTTGCACAAAAACAAGCCGCGTCGCGATTCGATCTGCACTCAGTCCCAACATCGTTTGCACAGCGTCGCGGTAAGCTGCCAACTGCGGGCGGTAATATTCAATTCGCTCCGTCAGATTTGAGTCATCAATGTTGTCGACTTTAAAGTCGATGATTTCCGCAGCCGCAACGCAGCCACCTTCATAAATTAAAACCAGCCTGTCGACGATCCCTTCGATCAATGACCCCGACTCGGATTCGACATGATCCAAGTGATCCATCAACACCGCCAGCCGCTTTTCCGTGTGGACTTCGATTCGATTCAATGCGTCCGATCCGGCGTCAGCGTCGAGATCGGGCACGACATGATGCTCCTTCACCGACGATGATGAAAGTAGTTTTCTCAGGTTTTCATGTTCCAGCAATTCGCGGAACCGCTCAATCGCTGATTCAATTTGGCTTGATCCGGGAAAACGATTCAGGAGCAGCTTTCGAATCGCTTCATCATCAACCTGTTCCCCTTCATCAAGCCAATGGATCTGCTCAAAGCAGCAATGCATCAGCTGACCGAACTCCAATACCAATTCGCGATCCGGAGAAGTTAACGTTTCGGAAAGCCGTACCCGATTTCCGCCCTCGAGCATCGACGGTCGAACTCGAGCCATTCCTCGCATGGATTTGGCCGCACGAGAAAGTGGACGATACAAATTTTCAGTCAGGTTTTGCAAATAGTATTGTCGAATCTTGGTCGAATCGATGCCGTCATCCACTTTCAATTCACTGGCCGTTTCCGACTTGAACCAATTTGCATCGCCGCGTTCGTAGAGCACTCCCTCTTTCCGAACCAACTTGTCTTTCTTTTTTCCGACGCCTTTGACGATCAGTTCCGGGCACAACAACGCCAGCAAAACACCAGCTTCCGACTTTCCATGTGGCTTGTGACCGAATGAACAAACGATATGCAAAGAGTGAACCGCACGGGTGATCGCAACATAGAAGCTGCACATCCGCTCGCGAACGGTTCGCTCCTGATCATCTTCGAAAATTTCCTGCAAAGAATCAGGAAGTAATTTTCGATGGTTGACGTTTGCGTATCGAGAAACCGTATCGATGTCTTCCGTAGGAGATGGTCGGCCAACGATCAGCGGCGGCGTATGGCCCAGCCAACCATTCTTCATACACTTCAACGGCAATACAACCGCATCGAACTCAAGGCCTTTCGATTTATGAATGGTCATCACTCTAACGCGGGCCGAACTTGCGTCCGCAATTTTGACTTCCTCGCGAACGTATTCGACAAACCGGCTCGGACGCATTGACCAGCGTTGAGAGTCGGAGCGATTCGAATATGCCAACCGAACGAGGTGCTGCAATCGAAGGAGTTCACGTTTCGTACAACTCGGCGCCAACACTCTGGCCAGCGACTCGATCGTCGGCCCGTAGCCTTCCTGCACCAGTCGGTCACGAAGAATCGCCGCACCTTCAATCGCCGCCGTTCGGTTCGCGGTTTGGTTTTCGACTGATTCGGGTTCCAGCTCAAACATGTTTGCCAATGGCGAGTGCGAAACGTGAAAACGCGCAACACTGTCCCCCGGATGGTCTGCAAGCTTAAGCGCCGAAAGTACGATCTCAACCGCCGCGGAATCTGTGAGAGCCGTTCCACCTTCTTCGGAAGCCCGAATTCCCGCCGACTGCAACATGAAAATCAGTTGGCCAACTTCCTTGTTGGTCGGGACCAGCACGCCGATCGTCTTATCTGGCGGAAGTGCTTCGTGCAGCTTTCGAACGCGTTCAACGGTAGCAACCTTCAGATTCTCATTGCGTTCATTGTTGACAGGTGCTTCACCTCGTCCTGATCGGATCGTTTCATCTGCCGCATTTGCTGCATACTCGACCGTGACGTGCCCGCCGAGCTCTTTCCTTGCGGTGGAATGCAGATTGAACCAGTCTTCCCAGCCGTGGACGGCGCGATTGATAACATCGTTATCGCTTTGGAAATCATTCAAGTGCATAAAGACATCGTTTACGAAGTCGATGATGACTTGCGAGCTACGATAACTAGTCGACAACGGCTCGGCTTTGTCCAATCCGTCAAGCTTCCGTTCGACGAGGTCAAAGATCTCCGCCACGCCACCGCGCCAGCCAAAGATCGCCTGCTTCATATCGCCAACGCAAAAGAACGACCGCAGCGGATCATTCGAATGGCAAACCGCTTTTGCGAAAGGCTCAATAACGTTCCACTGGGTCGGTGACGTATCCTGAAACTCATCCAGCAACAAGTGCCGAATTTGATGATCGAGACGAAATGCAAATCGATCCGTGTTCCACATCGAAACGAATTCAACCAGCCGTTCGGTCACGTCTTCAAAACGCATCTGCCCCATCTCAGCTTTGATCGTTTCGAGGCGTTTGCCGTACATTCCGAGCAACGTGCAAGTCGCTTGATTCTGTTTGATCAGACGTGTCGTGATCCATGCTCGGCAATGTGGGATCAAGCCATTGAGAATCGCGACAACATTCTCCGGCAAATTTGCCGAGCCGTATTTGCTGTTCCCCTCCAACAAGTTTTGCAGTGATTTTAGTTCAGCTATCCCTGACCAATCCTCGTTTTCAAGCAGAGCCTTCACCTGCTCCCAGTGTTTGGGAAGCTGCTTTCCTTTCGCGAACTCCAGGTCAAACGCACGCTGTTTTAGGCCAGCCAGCTCATCGTCGCCCAGAAACGTTTTAACCTCATCGAGGCAATCCCAAGCCTCTGGCTGCGACTCACGGCGAATCAAATACATCTGCTTCACGACGTCTCGAACCAGCGTCGCAATCTTGCGACTTGACTCTCCTTTGGCAACCAACGGCAGCAGCGTCGCCACATCTTCCTGACGCAACAGATCGTGGATCGTTCGCCGAGACAACATTTCAATCTGCTGCTCATCGACGATGTCCCACGCCGGCGGCAATCCAAGCTCAAGCGAAAACACTCGTGCCACACGGTTGAAGAAACTGTCGAGCGTTCCGATCTCCAATCGATGAAGATTCCGCAGCAACTTTTGCAAAACTTCCGCAGCTCGATCCTGATCCAACGGAACGCCCAGTTCCGCTTGCAATCGCGACGCATTTTGGGTCGACAGCGCAGCGCGCGAGAGTCGTTGGATGATCCGATCAAGGATTTCACCGGCGCCTTTTTTCGTGAACGTCGTCGCCAAAATCTCCTGACAGTCGACACCGGAAATCAACAGATTCAAATAGCGATTCGAAAGTTGGAAAGTTTTGCCCGTCCCCGCCGAAGCGCGGATGACAATATTTTCGAAGATTCCAGTCGTTTCAGTTGGGATGCGTTTCTTTACCACGGCGGCTTCTCCTCCGCGGCGGCACCAAATTCGGCCGCCACGATCGCATCGCGCTCAAACACATTGTCCTGACAAATGGCGGCGTACTTCTCAGAAAAAATCGGCGGCGGATCTGCCGGCGGACCAAACACGCCAGCTCGAATGTCGCGGATCACGCGATAGGCTTCCTTGTCGGCATAGTCCAGCATCGAAGAGTCCCAAGGAGCTTTTGCGAACTTGATGTCGTTAAGATTCTTGGAAAGCAAAACGTAGCCCAACGTTACATCATCCAGATTTGCGTCTTTAACGATGTCAACTTCCTTCACAAGGTGTCGATACAACGGCAACTGCAAGTCAATCCACTTCTTATTCTTCAAGTGAGCCTTCTGCGGATCGTTCCCGGCATCGGAAGTTTTGTAGTCCCAAACGGCGACCTTGCCTGTAACTTCATGTTGGTCAACGCGATCGATCTTGCCACGAATCGTGAACGGTTTGTTATCGACCATCAGTTCGTGAAAAAGAAGTTCCTCGCAGCTTACAATTTGCCAACCCTCCTGTCGCTGGACGGCCTGTAAGCCAGAAAACTTCTCCAGCCGACCACGCATTTGCTCCAGTTGAATCCGCAACGCCGGCAATCGCGAGCCGGGAAAACGAATATTGGCTTCACTATCCAACTGCTTGCTCAACCATTCGAAGATTTCGGACTCGTCTTTCGATTCCTTGATGTCCGCTTCGTAAAACGACTGAAGCACGTCATGCGCTAGATCTCCGAACGTTCCGCCACTCATCTCGGTCCAGTCGTCAGCTGTTTCGTCGAGCCGCAACACGTGTTGCAGATAGAATCGATAAGGACACTTCAAATAATCTTTGAACTGCGTGACGCGCATCGATTCGATTGGCGTCACGATATGCGGTGGCGGGACGGAGAATTGTTGCGTCTTGGTTTCTTCAACCAAACTTTTTTCACGCAGCCAAAAGTTGTTTTCGTCCTGGCCTTCGAAACTGAAAAACGAATACGCTCGCTCGGCCGACGTCTGTTCGTCTTGCGTAAACAGCAAACGGCTGGGCTTGAGCGGATCCTTTGAAGCGTTATTGCGCCCTGAGATCAACACATAGTCCTCGCGGACGGACGTGATCAACGTCAAAGCATAAACATCACGAGCAAATCGTCGATTGTTGTCCAAGATCCCAAGTTGTTCACAAAGCTTGTTCGGGAGGAACTGGTGACCAAACTCGGACGTCGGCACGTATTCGTCATTCACGCCAACGATCGCCATCACCGGCGCATCATCGAGCGGCAAATCAAGCCAACCCGCGAACTCAATCGCGTCAATGATTGGAGGATCGACGACTCGCTGTTCCGTCGCCGCCTCCAGTGCCCATTCAAGTGCTTCGGCGGCCGTGCAAGTCGTACCGAATTCTGGCGGCACATGTCGATGATTCGCCAGCGCCGTATGCATCGTCTGGCAGGCAAGCAATGTTTGCTGATCGAGTGCGATGTTGCGATCGAGTTCACGTTCGCCGTAAATCGCGATCAGAATGTCAGACCACGGCTCAGTCCACAGTGAAATTTTCTGCGGCGGTTTGTCGAGCGGTCGCAGCAGGCTGGCGATAAGTTGATGAACGGCGTTGAGTCGTCGGACATTGTCGGCCTCGATCGTTGCTCGTTTCTTTGAACCAGCGTCACCAGCTGCAAACCATTTCGCGATCTTTGCCGGTTCGCCAAACGGAGTATCGTCGCTGATTCGAATCCAATCGGGCAGCTTCCGGTTTTGGTAGTCATCCAGTGCGTCCAAATAGCCACTGGAGTTTTCGCCATCATCCAGCTGATCACTCAGCCAGCGATACATATCCGGATGCCGCAACAGAATCGCGAACGAATTGTAATCTTGTTGCTTGAAATATTCACGGCACGCCAACATGAGTCGAACGGGTGCCGTTTCGCCCAATGGTTTGCCGGCAAGGTTACGATGAGGCAGTCCAATCGAATTGATGCTACGTTGCAGCTGAGGAAGCAACTCTTCGGTCGGCACACCAATGGTGACTTCATCGGTTGAGTAATCTTTATCCAGATGCGTGATGAAGTGCGCCGCACTGGCGGCTTGATCGGCCGGCGAATCGACGAACAGAATCTTTTCATCCGGTACGTCGACAGATGCTTCCAGCCATTTTTTCGTGATCAGATTCCCAAATTCGTCAAACCGATCCGAGTGCGATTCGTCCGCGGCGATCATGATCGTAACTTGTGACGTTAACTGTTGCAGCATTCCAGCGATGCTGCGATTGATGTCGGCAGTGGCAACGAGCACGATATCTTTTTCGGTGTGGCATCGTGTCTCCTTGATATCGTCCTTCAGTCCCGCAGCAGCAATGTAGTTTCGCGCCGCCTGACGATCCCACAGGTCCGCCTTCTTGAGCGTCTGGTAGTATCGATTTTGGACTTCTTTCAGAACGTTCCAGCGTTCAAGCTCGTTCAGCAAAAACCCGTCCAGTTGGGCGACTTCACGCGACACACTATTGAAACTCCAGACATCACTGGCCAGCCGAGTATGCAAACGCGAAAGCAATCGAGCCAGTGGTTGCCAGTCTTTGAGATCTTCGACGTCGGAGCGTCCCGTCAGTTTCTCGATATCTTCGTTCGGAGTCTGCTCGAGAGCCCGAGACCATGCGATCTGCTGCGCGAGATCCGTCGCCAAAAGCTTGTCTGGCGAATAGAGAAACTCCGGGAAATTTCCCAGCGTCGTGATTTCTGGCGGTGCGAATGCGGCATTGCGACTTTGTGCTTCTGTTGCCAACAATTGCAGCAGCCGATGTCTTGCTCGTGAAGTCGGTACCACGACAAGGCAGTTCGACATGTCGAGCGCAGCACCAACGGAAGTCGAAGGCGCAAAATTCGTCTCAAAAAGTTGCTCTGCGGCGGTGACAAGCGGCGGCTGATGCAGCCCCAGCAATATTCGGTTGATCGGCGGTCGTTGCAATGTTCAATCCGTTGGGTCGGGTCATCCTTCGGGTGCGATATGATACCGGATTGAACTTGAAAAAGCATCCAGCATCGCCCTTGCCTTTAGACAATCAACCACGGAAACGTTGTGTTAGACTTACTGTGCGGCCACGCTTACGATGGGGCAGTCATTTAGTCGAAAAGTCAGCATTGGATTTCCGTTTACTTTTTTCAGGGACAGTATGAAGTCTTTCCGACTCGACTCAGAATCGGTTCGCGATGTAATTGACGGCTGGCCGACTCTCGTGGCTGCCACCGCCATCTTTGTATTGTTGGCATCCTTCGGTTGGCGCGATGCCGTTTGGCGCAGTGCGTTCGTCGTATTCGGCGCAATCTACATTGGCTACGTGCTGCGTAATGGTCTCACGAATATCTTGAGATCCAAATATCCCGATGCAGAAAAAATTTGGCTTCTCTCGATAGGTTTTTCTGCCATCGCTTTTGGCATCGGGACTCGAATGGTTTTCCCGTCGATTGTCGGAGGGATGACCGACAAGGTTTGGCTTGCAATTTCTTTTTCCACAATACTTGCATTTGTCGTACTGAACCGCCACAACCCGGAAGTACTTAAGTAAGTGCTCACTGCACCGCGTAGAATCCGGTGACATTGGCCGAATCCATCCACTGCCAATGTTCCCTCTCGCGATTCGCATCAAACTCCTGACGGACTGATAACTAAATCAGAAACTCGTACAGTCAGCGAAACGCTATCAAGGCTGTAAAACTTTATCGGTTAGCGAACCGCTGCACGCAAAATCGGCTATCTCGTTCGTGCCGTATCCATCAACAGGCCAGCTTCTTCTGATTTATTGAATTATCAGGGAGCAAGCGACGATGAATGACAGCGTGACTTCTCTCTCATTGGTTCGCCCGCAAATTGGACCGATGTGAATTTTGAAGTAACGCATTCAAACCTGTTCTTGTTCGCATGACGGAACCGGAACATACCCAGATTTCAAAAGGATTTGAAACGATGAAATCCATGCTCTTCTCTGCATTGATGATCTTCGCACTCGCCTCAACAGGCTGTGCACTCCAAACCGGATCAAGCGGTTGCTCGGACGGACTTTGTGGCAACCAAGGCGGCAGCGAATGCTTGCCGCTTTCTGGCGATTGCGGTTGCGGTGCACCCGGGGGAATCAGCCCTTCCGGCGGACTTGTTCGTAAACTCGGTGACAATCGAGGCATGGGATTGCGAGTCAACGAAAAAGGTGCGGCCTGCAACCAGAACCGAGGAACAGGATTGTTCTCTCGCATGAAGAGCCAACGGGTTGCACCAGCTGCCTCAATGGGTGGCAATTGTGGTTGTGACGCCGGCGATTCGGTTGTCTCAATGAGCGGTGGCGACTGTGGTTGTGGCGCTGGTGACTCAATTGTTTCAATTAGTGGCGGCGACTGCGGTTGTGATGCTGGCGATTCGGTTGTCTCAATGAGCGATGGCGACTGCGGTTGTGAAGCTGCTGGTTCAGGCGGCCTGTTTGGCAAAGCTTGTGGATGTGGCCTCAAAGGCAAACTTGGAAGCTGCGGTCTCAAAGGCAAGCTTGGAAGCTGCTGTCTTAAAGACAAACTTGCGGGCTGCTGCCTCTTCGGCGGCAAGGCGAAAGCAGCTCTTGGCGGTGGCGGCGGATGCGGTGTAGCTGGCTGTGGTGTCGGTGGCGCCATCTGCGGTGGCTGCCTCGCGAAACTTCGAGGCGCTGGTGCTCATCCTTACGGCGGAGCGATCCCACACACGGCTCAAGCACCGGGCAACGGAACAGGAATGGCTCCTTCTTACGCTTACCCGTACTACACGACTCGCGGTCCGCGTGACTTCCTGATGAAGAACCCACCATCGATTGGTTACTAAACCGCACAATCGATTTGGTAAAAATTGGAACGCGTCGCAATGTCTGTTGCGACGCGTTTTTTTGTTGTATGAGAAAAAGATCTCTTGCTGTAAGCTCATCACATGACTTCTGATGAAAAACTGGAACCGGACGAAGACTTCGAAGACGAATTGTCGCTCGCACGTCTAAGCGAAGCCTACGCAGAAGTAATCCGCCAGCAAGCCAACCCGGACGGTGACAATAGGGAGCAAAGTCGCGGCGAATTGGTTGCTGACAAAGTCGCCAGAGACGAAGCCGTCGATGATGCAGAAGACGACGGAGAAGACGACGAAGTCGAAAACGATACGAGTGCCGACGACAATTCTGCGTGTCCGATCACTCCGGAATCAATCGTCGAGTCAATCCTGTTCGTCGGAGTTCCTCGCGGCGAGAAACTGACCAGCAAAAAAATTGCTTCCGTGATGCGGGACGTCAGCCCAAAAGAAGTTCGCGCCGTTGCCAAGACGCTCAACGAACGATACGAACGGGAAAACACCGCTTACCGAATCAAGATCGAATCGGATTCAATCCGCATGGTGATCGCGGATGATCTGGCTGACTTTCAAAATGAGCACTACGGTCGTAACCGCGAAGTTTCACTTTCCCAGAGCGCGATTGATATCCTTGCCGTCGTCGCTTATCGCCAACCAATCAGCCGCGACGAGATCGAGAAGGCTCGAAACAAGTCAGTCGGCAGCGTACTCAACCAGCTCGTTCGACGAGACTTGCTGACGACCACGCCAGATGAGAAACAGCCGCGAAGGAAGCTATTCCATACGACCGAGCGGTTTCTTGAATTGTTCCGTTTGAGCGAACTCAAGGACTTGCCTCAGACCCACGAATTGTCCGATTTGGATGACTTCGAATAGGCTGCCAAACGCATCGGCTTTCCATGCAACGGCTTTTCTTAAGCCGTTGCCCTCGGATAATATCCTAGCGGCTCACCTTGGCGCCGCCAGAACCGTTAGAACTTGCACACTCCGGTCCTCTTTGTACTTGAAAAAGCAACGTTATTTCAACAAAAGACACGGTACTGACCGGACGACTCACGACAGCCTCACGAATTTATTGGGCTTTGAGCGGATCGAACATGGTAATTGGTGGGCGGAACCCCGGCGGTTGACTAAACTTGTACCCGGCGAGAGCCTCTCACCTTAGTAACACCTTCTTGATTCGTAGTTGTAAATTGATTTCTAAATCAAAAAGTGATGGCCCAAAAATATCGGTGCTGATGACCGTATTTAACGGCATGCCCTATTTGGTTGACGCAGTCGAATCAATTTTCTCGCAAACGTTTACTGACTTTCAATTTGTCATTGTTAATGACGGCTCTGATGATGAAACGAACTCCTACCTGAGTTCGATTACTGATCCACGAGTCGAAATACTGCATCAGGAAAACAAGGGAACTGCTGCGGCAGCCAACTACGGCTTAAGTCTGTGCAACGGCGAGTTTATTGCTCGCATGGATGCCGACGATTGGGCTCTACCGCAACGACTCGAACTACAACTCGAATTCATGGAGTCCCACCCGGACGTCGGTATCGTCGGAAGCCAAGTCGCTCCACTGGGAAAGTGTGGTGTCGGCAACAGCCTCAACTTACCTTGCGACCACGACAAGATTTTTGGTTCCATGATGGAGGGCTTACACGGAATGGCCCACAGTTCCATCATGATGCGGGGCAGTCTCATTCGGCAGCTAGGAGGCTATTGGCCTTACCGACTGATCGATGACTGGGACATGATGTTGCGAATGGGCGAAGTTTCGGCGCTTGCCAACATCGACAAAGTTTTGCTGCACTATCGTGTCCACGCAGGAAGCCTGAACGGATCCAGCATGCGGCGAATGCATCTGCATATCTCTTTCGCGATCGATCGAGCGAAGCGTCGACAAGCGGGAGAACCGATGCTTGAATTCGAACGGTTCGTCGAAATTCGTGAGCAGCGACCTGTTTGGCAAAAGCTCGCTGAATCAGCACACATTCACGCATTGGCTCAGTATCGTCTTGCCGTCGCGGAACTTCAGAGCGAACAAAAGCTCAAAGGTTATCCGCGTCTGGTCTGGGCGGCGGTCTGCTCGCCGTCTCGAACCGTGCATCGGCTCGGTCGCATTGTGAGGCGTAAAATTTCTTCCAAGTCAGACAAGTCGACGTCGGCAATGAACGTTGATGCCCCCATTTCGCGATAACACTTCAAAGAAGTTCGACAGCGACCGCATCGGCGACCATCCGTCCTTCTGGCGTAAGCCGCAAGAACGTTTCGGTTCTCTCCAACAAACCGCGACCGATAAGCTCATCAATCGTCCTGCCGACAAGCGACTTAAGCGACGCACCACTTGCTTCTTCGAAACCTGCGATCTCGATACCGTCTACCATTCGCAAACCAAAGATCAGCCTTTCAATTGCGTGTTCACGTTCAGAAAGTGGTTCGGCTTCGTCGATCGCCGACCCGTCAGCCAGAATCCGTTTCATCCAAGTGGTTGGGCTGCGATGATTTGTGTTGCGGACTCCGTTGGTGAAACTGGCGGCTCCGGGACCGAACGCAAACCACGAATTACAAAGCCAATACTGTAAATTGTGTTGGCAACGTTTGCCGGTCGACGCAAAACTCGAAACTTCGTACTGACTCAAGCCTGCCGATTCGCAACGGTCAATCGCGGCTTGATACATGTCGACTCGCAGATTTTCATTCGATGAATCCAACTCGCCACGCTGCTTACGATTCCAAAACGTGGTTCCCTTCTCCCAAGTCAACTCATACGTCGACAGGTGACTCGGTTTCAGCGCGATCGCCGTCTCCAAATCCTGCTCCCATTGTGGCACGGTTTCATCAGGAGCTGCAAAAATCAAATCCATCGAAACGTTTCCAATCTTTTCCATCGCCAAACTGAATGCACGTTTGGCGACTTCACCATTGTGATCACGCTGCAACACGTTCAGTTTTTCAGAATTGAATGATTGCACACCAAGACTGATTCGATTGACTCCAATCGAAACGAGGCTGTTGAGCAACGACTTCGAAATGTCGGACGGGTTACATTCGGCAGAAACTTCTGCACCGTGCGCCAAACTGAATCTCGAAAACAAAATTTCGCCCAATCGAGCCAGTTGCTTCTCCGACAAATGGCTGGGGGTGCCGCCGCCAAGAAACAGAGTATCAATTTCAAAGGTCTTGGGGAGCGATTTCGCTTCGGCTTCCAATGCATCCAAAAACGGATCGATCAAATGATCCCGACCTGCGACCAAGGCGAAATTGCAGTAGCCACACCGATGCCGACAGAACGGCACGTGAACATAGACAGATCGAGGATCCGCATTGGAAGGATAGTAGACGTTCACGCTTGAGCCCGCTGTCTAAAACTAGAGTGCATTTCAAAACCCAGATCGCCGATAGTAGCTCGACTCTCCGAGTCGCATTTTGCCGCTCCAAACGCCTCGGAGAGTCGTGCTACTTTGGTTTTGAAACACTCACCTAGAAGTTCTTACCTTCAGACACCATCGGGAAATCATCGCTACGAAAAGGGGAGGCCGGCAAACCAGCATCATTGTTGAGATTCATTTCGAATCCTTCATTCCATCCGTATCGAACTCCAACTGGGTCGGGGACTTTGGCGCAAATCAGCTCAACCACAACGTCGTCAACAATTGTCGCGACAGCCCTGTGGAAGACTCGATCCTCGCCGCAGACAGTAAACCCAGTCAAGGTAGTATCCTGATCGCGAAGCTGCAGCTTTTCCCCGGTGTGTTTAAAAGTGACTCGTACCTGAGCACCCGATATCGAGATCGATTCGAACAAGGGGCCAGATTCTTCACCTTCGACAGGATTGTCCTTCAGCTCATTGGCGTAAGTTCGCTTCAATGCCAACAATGCCAACCGCTGTCCAACAGCTTGCTTGTTTCTTGGGTGGATATCTTCTAGGTCGCCGACATCCGTGGTCACGACCATTCCGGTATCAGGTGTGTTGGCGGCGGTCTTAAGTTGAGCATCCCACAGTTCCGGCAACGCATTTTCGCCACGGGTGTATTTGTAGGGAGCCAACTGAACGAAGTAAAACGGCAGCGACTCCGAACCGAACTGCTTCCGCCAATCTTGGACCAAAGTTGGCAGCAACGTCGCATACTGATGCCCGCGACCGACGTTGGCCTCACCTTGATACCAAATAAAGCCGCGAACTGGAAAGCGAACCATCGGGGCAACCATCGCGTTATAAATATTCGCGGGATGATTGCGACTGGTGATCATTTCTTTTTGATCATCCCAATGCTTGAGCAACGGAGCCAATGACTCGACCGCGTCAAGCGACTCCCTTGAAGTCCACGCCTCACAACGCGTTCCGCCCCATGTCGAATTGATCAAACCGATTGGAACGTCTTCGACTTTCTTCGCCAGTTCACGACCGAAGAAATATCCAACCGCAGAAAACTCCTTCACCGAATCAGGACTGCAAACAGCCCATGGTGTCACGACGCCAAAATCATCGAGTGGTTTCGGAGACGAAGAAGTATCGATTGAAAACAATCGAATGTTGGGAAACTTCTTCGCTTTTTCGATTTCCGTTTCCGGATTGAGAGCTTTTGAAACGGGCCATTCCATGTTCGACTGGCCTGAGCAAACCCAAACGTCTCCGACCATCACGTTGGTCACGCCAACTTTCAAATCTGAATCTTGCGACGACACGCCCAACTCAAAAGGTCCACCAGCGCCACCGGTTTTGATCATCGTTGACCATTTCCCAGCCCCATCGGCGACGGCAGGGTACTCCACATCACCAAAACTAATTTTTAGTTTCTCATTGGGATCCGCCGTTCCCCACACAGGTACGTCGCTATTCCGTTGGAGCACCATGTGGTCCGAAAAAAGTTTCGGCAGCGTTATGTCCGCAGAAAGATTCCCGTCAGCAAGTGCGGCGAATACAAGCATGACTGACAGAGCAAGCGATGAGCGAATTCGAAGAAAGTTCAAAGGTGTGGTTCCTAGCATCCCGGTCCAAAAGGCGTTGATTCTCTGAGCCAAAATATTGACTTCGGGAGCATCGTTTATGATTGATCTTGAATAGGATATCGTAGCTGATGAAACGACAACCCTCCACCGGCAAATCTATCAGGCGCTGACTATGGCAAAAGGAACTCACATTCCGCTGGAAAATTTCGAAACGTTCCCAGCTGAAGAAATGGAAAAACGTTCGGCAGACTTCTATTCACAGATTCGCAAACGTCGTAGCGTTCGCGATTTCTCTGATACAGCCGTTCCGGATTCGGTCATTCGAAACTGTTTGCTTGCCGCCGGGACGGCACCCAACGGGGCTAACCTTCAGCCGTGGCATTTTTGCGTCGTGAAAGATGCCAACGTGAAAGCAGAAATCCGCAAAGCGGCTGAGGCTGAAGAGTTTGAGTTCTACAACGGTAAAGCTCCCCAAGATTGGCTAGACGCATTGGCTCCGTTGGGGACCGATGAGAGCAAGCCATTTCTGGAGACCGCTTCGACGTTGATCGTGATATTCGCCAAGACTTTCGGGCTTGATCACGACGGCAAAAAAGTCAAACACTACTACGTAACTGAATCAGTCGGTATCGCGACTGGATTCCTTATCGCTGCCTTGCATGACGCAGGCTGTGCGACGCTAACACACACACCAAGTCCAATGAAATTCCTGAATCAAATTCTTGATCGACCTTCGAACGAACGGCCTTTTCTGGTTCTAGTCGTTGGCCAGCCTGCCGAAGACACGCTTGTTCCTGACATCACGAAAAAGAAACTTGCTGAAATTGCGACATGGCATTGAGATGTAGCCATTGGTATACTGAGTTTGGGGCACAATCAGGAGGCTGACAATGAGTCAACCAATTCGCATTGAAACTTTCGTTTCGCGGTTCTTTCTTTTCGCCATTACTTTGGCGTGCAGTGTTCATTCGACGTGTGCTCAGGATGCACAGCAGTTCCTCACTGACGGCGAATTCTCTTGCGCGATCGATGCCGCTGGTGAAAACGATTCCGCGATTCAACAAGTCGCACAGGCGCAGCTTGCGAACGGTGACGGAACAGCCGCACTGCGCACCATCGGCCGCATTCGCGACGGCAAGGCGCGAACGAACGCTTTGAATCAGATGCAACTCAGCGGAGACGGGCTTAGCAGCGGAAGTGGGACTAGTGGCTCGGAACGTTTTAATAGTGGCGGATCGATAACCGGAACGATGCCCAACGGCGGCGGCATCACGGCCGCAGACTTTTCCACGCTGATGCAGTTGATTCAAGGTACCGTTTCTGCTGACTCTTGGGAAACCAACGGAAGCGGCAACGGAACCATGTTCCCGTACCCGACAGGAGTGTACGTCGATGCAGAAGGAATCCTCAATCGAACCAAAACTTCGAAACGCAAGTTAACTTCAACCGAGGACTTTCGCGACCAAATGCTGCCTCGCGTGCCCGTGCAGAAGCATTCAGACATGCGCAAGGTTTCGCTGACGCGACTGGAACGAGCCGTTCAGCTGAGAGCCGCTCAAGGGAAAGCTCCAACGGAAACCATGCGATGTCTGGCAGGACTGACGCAGGTTCGCTACGTGATGATCGATCCAGATTCAGGCGAAGTGATCATCGCTGGTCCAGCAGGTGACTGGAAAACCGATGGCAAGGGGAAGTCAGTCAGCGTCGTCGATCAACAACCTGTTCTGTCGCTGGACGATTTCGTCGTGTGTTTACGTAACGCGTTCAAAGCATCCGGAAAGTTTGGCTGTGCGATCGTTCCACGCAAGGCAAACCTCGCGGCAACCAAACAGTACATTTCCAACACCAAAGGTAGCGGCAAGAAATGGGAAAATGGACTACGGGATGCATTGGGCCAGCAAGACATCGACGTGTTTGGCATTCCTTCCAACTGCCATGCAGCCCGTGTTTTGGTCGAAGCGGACTACCACATGAAGCTGATCGGGATGGGAATCGAACCGACGATTCCATCGGTACCCAGCTACCTCGACCGCGTGAAGCTTGATGCGGATGGCAACCCGCCTCCGATGGATGTCGTGCGATGGTGGTTTGCATTGAACTATGAGCGACTGTTTTCCAACGAAGCGAAGACGCTTTTTGAATTCCGTGGACCGGGCGTGAAAGTATTGGCCGAAACAGAATTCATCAACAACGATGGAGATCGCATTCACACTGGCAAAGCGGTTGGCCCGACATCATCGTTTGCTCGTGACTTTACGAAAAGCTTTGCGACGCTGGCCGAAGCCTACCCTATTTATAACGAGCTAAAAAACATCTTTGACCTCGCTATTGTCGCGAACTTGATTCGGGAACATGAATTGGCAAAGAAAGCCGGCTGGCAAATGCCTTTCTTCGTTTCAACTGACGATGAAAAATCAAAAAGCTGGCAGACAGAGAAGTTCAAAGCCGCTGATTCCGTGGACTCCGTGATCAACCGACACATCATTCGCGATCGACGCGACGGAGAAACAATGATCCATACGCTAATCGGTGTTTCCGGTGGTGTTTCGTTTGATCCTGCCGAGTTCGTTAGCCGAAAGAACGCCAAGGTTGAGAGAGACATTGAGTTTACGGGCCAACTTCCTGCTGCCGTTGAGGACATGCCGAGCGAACCACAGCAATGGTGGTGGGACTAGTGCAGCGTCTAGTTTGATTTTGAAATACGTGTCACGTGACAAAGACAAACTCGCCGAAAAATTTGAAACCGTTTCCAATGTGATGCGGTTGTTAGCCGACCAAACTGTCGGATAAACTTTCTTAGACCAAGGAAGGCGTTTCACTTCGAGGAATTCGACGGGATACAGTGTGACTTCAAATAACTTGGCACGAACCAACAATCAAAGTATCTCGAGGGTTATCGAAGTCATTCGTATCCATCGAGAAGTAAGCCGTCGCTTGATCGCAAAAGAGACAGGACTTTCGACGCCAAGCATCACGCGGCTCGTCAACGAATTGATTTCCGCTGGCATTCTTTCTGTAGGCGAATCTTCTGAGGGAGAAGGCGCTGGCCCGGGCAGACCTGCCAGCGTTGTGAAACTCGATCCGAACTACTGCTGTGTGATTGGTGTCGATGTCGGCGAACATGTTACACAGACTGCGATCGGCGACATGAGCGGGACGATCAAACATTCTTCTCGAACCCCTTTGAATGCTGAGGTCGGAGGAACCGTAGCGCTCACAAGCATTCTCAACGCGATCAATGAGATTCGCGATCTCTATGCTGCGACATTCTCTGATGAAGTGCCACCTTTGAAAGCGATCACGGTTGGCGTACCAGGAACGGTTGACCCGAAATCGTTCCGGGTTGTCAAAGCTCCATTGGTCAACGGTTGGACAGACTTTGACCTAAAAGAACAATTGGAAGCAAAAATTCCTGATGTCTCGATTCGAATCGTCAACGACATCAATGCGGCCGCGATCGGCGAGTCCGCATTGGGAGTCGCCAAAGGTTTCGACGACTTTGTTTTTGTTTCGGTGCGACGAGGAATCGGAGCCGGCATCTTTATCAATGGGAAGCTCTTTCAGGGGCACGCAGGTTTCGCCGGGGAATTGGGCAAAATGGTTTTTGACCCAGATTTCAAATATTCAGACGTCAAAGGCATGGGGCACCTCGAAACGCTATACGGTGAAGCCCCAATGCTTGAACAGGCGATCGAACGCGGCGTAAAATTTGAAACGTCAGATTCGTCCAAGCCTCGATTACGAACCTTGTCGTTGGCAGCGGCAAACGGTGACGCGAATGCGATTGAGATCTTGAAAATGGCGCTCAAGAATTACGGCGTCGCGATTGCGAACATCGCGAGCCTGCTGGACCCATCGATCATCGTCGTTGGCGGAGATATCGATCCCGTCATGGAAATGACCGTTGCGGAACTCACGAAGACGATCGGGCATTTGATTCCATCGCCACCCAAAATTGCTGGTTCAACGTTAGGTGAACAGGCGGTTCTTCAAGGTACGTTTTATCAAGCCCACAAGGACGCTTGTGACTTGATGCTGAGCGGTGAAACGGTTCAATAGCCGTTCACTTAATCAACTTTTTCGCTCGCGAGAAAACGGAATCGAACATCTTTTCCGTCAGTCGACCAGTAAAAGTATTTTGCTGGCTGGGATGGTAGCTGGCCAGAATCCACACTCCATTTGAAAAACGAAACTCCGCGCCGTGGCAAAATTTCGGCGGCTTCTCCTCACTTCCATCGAACCAATTCAGCTCTTTCGCCAGCCGCAAAATTTCCATCCAAGCGAGCCGCCCAAGTGCGACAACGACTTTGGGTTGGACTTGAGAAACCGTTTGCTCAAGAAACGGCTGACAATTCGCCACCTCCTCGCGGCTCGGCTTATTGTCCGGAGGTGCACACAAACAAACATTGCTAACCACGGCGTTGATCAGCTCAAGTCCATCCTCGCGATCAATTGATTCGGGCTGAGAAGCAAACCCCGCTTTGTGCATCGCACGATAGAGCCAATCGCCACTTCGATCGCCCGTGAACATACGGCCCGTTCGATTCGCACCGTGGGCTCCGGGAGCAAGACCCATGACCAGTAGTCCCGCACGACCGTCGCCGAAATTCTTGACCGGCTTACCCCAGTATTTTTGATCCGCGTACGCTTTGCGTTTCTTCACGGCGATCGCTTTACAATGCGCAATCAGCCGAGGACATTTCTTGCAACGCACAATGCGTCGCTGTAGCAACAGCCATTGTTCGGCTGGGTCTTTCGATGCCTTCTTACGCTTCGCCATCGTCCAACGCAGAATTGTCTTGCATGTACTTGCTCTTGATCTTTCGGTATCGCCACTCGAGCAAAACCATGAACACCACGATGATCGCAATCCCGACCAGTTTTAACTTCCAATCGTTGGCAACGAGCTTATTTACCTGTTTGGCAAATCCGAACATGATCGAATTGCCGATCAGACTGCCGATCAGCACGCCACCGACTGTCGCCCAGCGACTCAAACCCAAAATACGTCCAAAGATCGAACCGCCGATACTTCCCGTCGTCGACGTTGGAAAAATGACAAATCCGATCAACCCCAAGAAAGCCATCCGTTTGATCCACGGCTGCGAATCCATGAAGAACTTTCCATCCCAAACCAGCATCGCCAACTTTGGGCCAATCTTGGGAATGCGAAACAGGACGCCCATGTGAAACGTCACGAAAAGCGCCGTCATGAAGTCCATGTACGTTACCATGCAGAACAGTTCGCTAGGCCGCATGGCGATAAGGTTGTCTGCCGTTGCTGCTTCGACTCCGCCGAGCAAAATAAACCGTCCTGCGACAAAGAAAGTGAACAGCGATTGGCTGATGACCTTCATCGCATAGCCCGGGCCGTGGACGAGCCAGAGCACCGCAAGGATGATCGCTGTCACGACCACCGGCGCCAACAAGGTGGCTCTCCAGAGGATCGGCCGTTCAGCACGAAACTGCTTTTCGAATCCTGAAAACATCGAGTGCAGTTGATCGCGCAACTGCTCCGCATTCTCCGCAAGCTCGACGGACTCTTCTGGCGGCTCGTAAGGATTTTCGGTTTTTGAAGATTCCGAAAGCTGTTCCATAAATCGCTTTTCAAATAGTGGCGACAACTCGCCGGGTACGAACCAACCCAAATGGAAGTTCGCGTTTGCCTCAAAATAAAATCAGCACGGCCGTTCTGCTCGACCAGCGCCGCGTGATTCTAGCCGGAATCCTCTAAAAAAGGTACTTCCTACGCCACGATGCAGTCATCCAGCGACCAATTGTATTTTCAGCGGTGATTTATTCGACATGATCCCGCCAACACCGCAAAATACACTGATCATGGCATCTGGAATTGAAGCCCACGCCTCGTGAAAAATCTAGGTTTATCACGTAGAATCCCGATTCAACCAATCGACGATTTAACTCCCAACCGACATGACTCCTTTCCAGATCACTGCGATCATCATTACCTTGTCGGCGTTGTTCGGGTTTCTCAATGTTCGATTTTTAAAATTGCCCAATACGATTGGGCTCATGATCATCGCGATCGCATTTTCATCCGTTCTTTTCCTGACGCGAATACTGTGGCCGGAGTCTTCTTTTGCCGTTGATTTTGCCAGAGACTTGATGCAACGAGTCCAGTTTGGCGAACTGTTGCTGGATGTGATGCTCGGATTTCTGCTCTTCGCCGGAGCGATGCACACGAACTTCGACCAACTAAAAGTTCAACGTTGGCCGGTTCTCGTTTTCGCAACGCTGGGAGTTCTCGCTTCAACGTTTCTGGTCGGTCTACTGGTTTGGATCGTGTTCGGATTGCTGGGCTTGGAGCTGAAGTTTATTCACTGTCTCCTTTTCGGCGCATTGATTTCGCCAACGGATCCGATCGCCGTGCTCGGAATTTTGAAACAGGCCGGCGTTCCAAAGAAACTGGAAACAAAGATCGTCGGAGAGTCACTTTTCAACGATGGCGTCGGCGTTGTAATTTTCCTGACGATCTTCACGATCGCAACAGGTCACCACCCGGGAGCTCACTCTGCCGTCGAACATGCGAAAACCGAAGTTGCTCACGTTGAACATGTCGATGACGCCGACCACGCCGACCACGCCGACCACGCCGATCACGATCACAAAGAAGAAGCCTCAGGCGACGAACACGGCACGGCAACGACGATCTCTGGAGTCGCAGAACTATTCGGAAAAGAAGTGCTCGGCGGCATTCTGCTGGGACTCGCTTTTGGTGCCGCAACCTTTTGGTTACTCAGAACGATCGATGACTATGAAATCGAAGTCATGATCACGCTGGCCTGCGTTTTCGGCGGAAGTGCATTGGCGTCGTGGCTGCATGTTTCGGCACCGCTGGCGATGGTCGTCGCGGGACTCGTCGTCGGAAACGACACCGTTCGCGGCACTTCGATGTCGCAGCAAACCGAACTGTACGTCGACAAGTTCTGGGAACTGGTTGATATTTTGCTCAACGCGATCCTGTTTGTATTGATCGGCTTTGACTTGTTGCTAATCGAGTTCGATCGGATCTATTTGATCGCAGGGTTGATTGCGATCGTGATCGTTCTGTTCAGTCGTTTCTTTTCACTATTGCTTCCGGTACGATTTTTCGCGAAGAAACTCGACTTCGTTCCGCACACCACCACCATCATGACTTGGGGCGGACTTCGCGGCGGAATTTCGATCGCACTGGCAATGGCGTTGCCGGACGAGTGTCGCGAACTTTTCCTGACGGTGACTTATGCGGTGGTTGTATTTTCAATCGTCGTGCAAGGACTGTCCGTCGGGCCGATCGCGAGGAAACTAATTGGCATCGAAAGCCTGCCTGACGACGATGACGATCACTGAACCAACGAATCACTCGTTTAACGGCAAGCCGAAGTCTCGGTGGCATAGGCCTCTGGCCTGTGTTCTGCATGTCCACAAGCCAGAGGCTTATGCCACCTCCCCAACTGCAACGACCCTAGAGTGACATCACCTTCATTGAACGGCATTGCCGCTAAACGAAACCCAAATTCACATCTATTTCACAAGAGAACACGATGGCGAAACGCCCTGAAACAATTGAATGGATTGGCGAAACTGATGGCTATCTTTGTTTGATCGATCAAACACTGCTCCCCGTTGAACTAACACGAATCGACTGCCGCGACGTAGAAACCGTCTGGGAGGCCATCAAGATGCTTCGCGTTCGAGGTGCTCCTGCGATCGGCATTGCTGCAGCCTACGGCGTGGTCGTTGGACTGCAAACAGTTGACGACTCCGACCGTACCGGATTCGATTCTCGTTTCACAGAGGTTGCTGACTATCTTGCAACCAGTCGCCCGACGGCAGTGAACCTTTTCTGGGCGTTAGATCGATTGCGGAAACTCGTCGCCGACAACGGGTCCCTTTCGCCAACCGAAATGCGAACAAAAATCCTCGCCGAAGCCAAAGCCATCCACGCCGAAGACCGCAAGATGTGTCATTCGATCGGCCGATTCGGCGCGGGTCTGCTTGAAAACGTCAGTGGAGTTTTGACGCACTGCAACGCTGGCGGATTGGCGACGGCAGAGTACGGCACGGCCCTTAGCGTGTTCTTCACAGCGCAGGATCAGGGTCATAACCTCCATGTATTCGTTGACGAAACGCGTCCGCTTCTTCAGGGTGCTCGCCTGACCGCTTGGGAGTTGATGCAACGTGACATCAAAGCCACGCTGATCTGTGATTCGATGGCGGCACAAGTGATGCGGGAGAAGAAGGTACAAGCCGTCGTTACGGGCGCCGATCGAATCGCCGCAAACGGTGACTCGGCCAACAAGATCGGCACTTATTCCATCGCTGTCCTTGCGAAAGCTCACGGGATTCCATTTTACATCGCCGCACCAAGCAGCACGTTTGATCTGTCGATCGAATCAGGCGATGAGATTCCAATCGAACTCCGTGCTGCGGTTGAAATCACCAACGGATTCGGAAAACAAACGGCTCCTGATGGCGTCGAGGTCTACAACCCTGCTTTTGACGTGACTCCGGCGGAATACATCGAAGCCATCATCACGGAAAAAGGAGTGATCAATCCGGTGACGAAAGAGAATGTCGTTTCGATGGTCGGCTAAAAGCCTTGCATAGTTCAGCGACTTCGGAAGTGTAAATAACATCAGCAGTTCACAGCCACATCAGTCTCGGTCTCCGAAGCAGTTTCGACAGTTCTTGCAAAAACACTGACTCAACACAATATACCGCGTACGGATACGGCCAGATTTGAGCAACACCGACATGCGGACAAATAGTTCATGGGTGTTTTCGAAGATTTAAACACGGTCTTTGCTGCGTCAAACTTTTTTTCGGCTCCTGACGCCTTATTCTTGTCCGCAATCCACAGGTCAAAAACATAGTGCAGGTACACGTTACTGAGCAGCGGTGAAATCACCGAACCCTGTGGCGAGCCTGCCTCCGTCTGAGACCAGTTCCCTTCTTCGATAACCCCGGCATGAAGCCACTTGCGGATCAGCCGAAGTATTCGCCGGTCGCCGATTCGGTGCTCCAGAAATTTGATCAGCCAATCATGGTCGATCGCGTCAAAAAAGCCTTCGATATCGGCGTCCAGTATCCAGTTCACCTTCTTTCTGGTGCTCGCAACACTCAACGCATCAAGCGCGTCATGCTGACGACGACCGGGGCGGAAGCCATAGTTGAAACCCACGAAATCCTGCTCGTACACGCTTTGCAAAACCCATAGCAACGCTTTCTGGACTACTTTGTCTTCCAGCGATGCGATCCCCAGCAGCCGCTCGCGGCCATCGGGTTTCGGGATGCGTTTGCGCAGAGACGGTTTCGCGCGATAGCCTCCTCGGTGAATGCGACCATGGAGGTCAACAAGGTTGTCCTCCAAATTTCGCTCGTAGTCGTGCCACGTTACGCCATCGATTCCCACGGCGGCGGACTTCTTCAAGTCGAAGAAAGCTTCCTCCAGCAGTTCGCGGTTGACGTGATGTAGTAGATTCACGAATCGGAGCGAGCTGTCCTTGCGGGCAGCTTCACGCACGCCGAACAATCCGAGTGACTTACGCTGATTCCGGTTCTGCGACCGGGGCAAGTCGGATGGCTCGGCGTTCCTCTTGGTTGAGCCCCTTCCCTCCAAAGACTCCGCGGATGCTTCAGCAGCTGACGTGTCAGAATCTGACGTGTCAGAATCTGACGTGTCGGCTTCATCGTTGTTCGCCTTCTTCGACGGTACTATGGACTCATCTGAATTCCTGTTGGCGTTCATGTCAGACTTTCCGTCGGAGACGTTTTCTGACCGTCCCACCGATGCCCTTGCACACGACGCAGGCATGAGGATGGAAACCAACAGGACCTCCCGGTTCTCGCGATTGAGATGTCCATGCATGCACAGGGTCACAGACTCCGCCGTGTCCGCAACTGCCTTGCCAATACGGCAGCTGCGATGTGGCCTTCTCCAAGTCAGGACAAGATCGGCACACGGAAGTGGTGATTTCGGAGCTCAATACCTGGCCTGCATTACCCTTCGCACGGACGCTTAAGACGAACCGGTTACCCGCTACGCCCCTCCGCTGAAGGCCGAAGTGATTGGCTAAATCTTCTTCGTAAGAAACTTGCATTCTCTATCTCAATCCGGTTTAATCCCGGCACACCCTGACACCTTTCTTTGTCCACTTTCTTTGTCACCCTTTGTTTTGAAGTTGACAATGATTAAGACCGTCGCTGTCCCGGTTTTCGCCCCGTCCCCGTTTTCGTGTTCGTTCCTTGTCGTTCCTGATATTCCGATTGCAACGATTTGTTCTCCAAAGCACTGGAAGAAATATGCGCTTGCGGAATCTATACGCTCAACAAATGTCTATTGAATGCTAGACCTTATGAAAGGCTTCAGTTCGAAATATAAGGCATTGAGATGGACATGGAACTTGAACAGCCAATAGTGGCACATTCTGACACGTTGTCTGGCGAAGCAATGAATTGGCTGTTTTTCGGCATCCTTGCAATCCCGACTACCGTTGTAGCATTGGCTGTCTTTCTGTTGGATTGGCGTGCGATTGAAGAGTTGCCCAAGACTCAAGGATTTTCGTGTGTGTTAGCGGTGCTCTTAGTGACTATCCTGCTCGTATTAGCATATGTTTGGCTTTTCCCAGCCGTCGCGAGACGATTGTTCCGAGGAGTTTATCGCGTAATTTTGTACGAAAATGGCCTCTCCATTTCCAACGGCCAAGGAAACAACGTGTGTTTTCTCTACACCGAATTCGACGAAATCTCAATTAAAAAATTTGACAGCGAAATATGCCTTCGTTTTTTTAGAGAAGGTAGAGAGTGGGATTTTATTCTTCGCAAAAACAACAAAAAATTCCGCCGAGTAATTCAATTGGCGAACAAATTAAATTAGATGCAGAGCCCGCCCTTCATGGTTCCTAAATGTACTTAGCCTTCCCAAACACCTTTCCAAGATAAAAAAGTAACTTGTCCAATCCGCCAGCTGGTAGTCCAATTTTCGCTGACTGCAATGGCACTCGAATTGTCACAGCCTGTCCCACTCCTGCAGCACTACATGCCGTAAAAAATGCACCTGCACCAAGGATTGCAGTTACTCCTGAACTGTCACCAGCTAGGGAACCACTGAGGCCGAACCTTGTGTCTGAAAAGAAAAGTCCAGCCCCAATCAAAAGAGAAAATGCGCCGCATCGCGCTACGTTTGCGGTCGCGAGGCCTTGGTCCAAGCTTACTTGGACTTCATTTACAACAACGGTGCCTGTTGGGTCAGAAAATAATAGTGGACTATTGCTTCCCAAAGCGAAAAGGATAAAAAGGGGTCAGGTCTCTTTTCACGTGAAACGGTGTCCGTTAAACTTCTGTAATGCCCCGAACACCCCGACATTGCCCTGCGGGTGAGATCTTTCATGTTCTCAATCGCGCTGTTGCTAGGCTTAAAATCTTTGAAAAGCCTGAGGATTACGATGCGTTTATGCGAGTCGTCGACGAGACGGTTGCCATTGTTCCTCTTCCGATCATGAGCATGATCGCAATGCCCAACCACTGGCACTTCGTCGTGCAACCGACCGACGACACTCAGGTCAGCGAGTTCTTTCGTCGGCTTACCGTGACGCATACGATGCGTTGGCATTCGCACTACAAGACCAGCGGGACAGGACATCTCTATCAGGGCCGGTTCAAATCGTTTCCGGTTCAGGATGATGAGCACCTGCTCTGGCTGATGCGGTACGTGGAACGCAATGCTCTAAGAGCGAACTTTGTTGAATCAGCCGAAGACTGGAAATGGGGTTCGGCACATCTTCGTCGTCTGCCGAAAGCAAAACGTCCGACGTGGCTTCAATTGCCCAAAGAGGTAACACTGCCGCGAAATTGGCGGTCGTTGGTCAACAAACCGTTGACTGAAAAAGAATCCAAAGCGATCAAACGTTCCATCCGCCGCGGTACGCCCTTCGGTGATTCCAGTTGGGCGACTCAGAGTGCCGCGAGATTAGGACTGGAATCAACATTACGAGCCAGAGGCAGGCCTCGAAATGAGAACTGACGTTTGTTGTGTGGAGAGGTTGTGAGTTTATTTGCAATCGAAAGAACATCGTCGCCGTTCGCTCCGCGAAAGAACGAATGTGAACGCTACTTTCGCGGAGCGTACGGCGACTATAAAGACGTGGCGAATCATGTCTGCTTTGGGCGACTCCTTGAAACGAAAAGTATAGACCTGCTCTTGGAGTGTCACAATATGGGCGTGTGCGGGAGGAAACGATTCTGCGCCTCTTCGTCCTAAGGAATTTGTTTCCGTTTGGTGGCCAAGCCTCGAATGCGGCAGCCTGTAACTAAGCTGGAAGGGCACTTTCAGTCCTTTTCGATGTCTCATGTACAAGCCTTCTTTTTCAATTGTTGTAGTTATCTGCCTGCTTGGTTCTTCCGTCGAGTCGACTTTATCAACGCCAACCTGCTATTGCCGACTTCGAAGTCGAATGACCTTTCTGCGGTGGGGTTTCGTCAGCCGAATTCTCTGACTTCAATGGTCTCAAAGGACAGACCGCGGTTTCGACCTACGATGTTGAGGGGCTCCGTATAGGGATTCGGAGTGGGTGACTCAGGCGGCAGTAAGACTGGGACTGGAGTCGACCGTGGGGGGGCCGGTCGCGGAAAGTTGCCCGCGAATGACGCAAATGATGCACGGGTTTTGAGACAGAATGAACAGGTCCAATAGTGTTCGGCACGGGTATTGCTTTGGGATTGTATTTGAGTCGCAGAACGGGATTTCGCCAGTAGAAACTGGCTCGCGATTGTAAAAATTACCAACGAGCATGTAAGAATGTGCCTTGGTATCGCCGGAGCCTGCTCAATGGCAGCATCGACGTCGAATCAGGTCGAA
>CALLUY010000089.1 GCA_938010615.1 uncultured Pirellulaceae bacterium
CTCGAAGCGATCCTCAAGGAGTTCGACGTGCCGACGGTCGATACGCTTTCCAATGCCAAGCGATATTCGATGGCTTGTCCTGCGATGCCAACCTGCGGTTTGGCGGTCGCCGAGTCAGAACGCGTTTCAGCCGATGTTGTCGGGTCCGTTGAAACGAAACTGGCTGAGCTTGGTTTGGCGGATGTTCCGTTGACGATTCGCATGACAGGTTGCCCGAACGGGTGTGCTCGACCTTACACAGCCGATATCGCTTTTGTTGGCCGTCGTCCAGGAGTTTATCACCTGTTCGTCGGCGGTCGTCTCACTGGAGATCGAATGGCGGATCTTTACGCTGGCGATGTCAAAGTTGAAGACACGATCGAAGTACTGACTCCTTTGCTGACAAAGTTTGCCGCGGACCGAAAAGATGGCGAAGGGCTTGGGGACTTCTACCAACGAATTCTTGATCGCGATTCACCGCGTCGGCGCGTAACTGGAAAGGAAGAGCAGATGCTTGAGACGGTCGCGCCTCTGGTGCAGATCGGTTAGTCTTCATGCCAAACTTCAACGACGTTTCATTGATTCTCGGTGCTCACGGTTCCGAAGCCGCTTCGGATTCCAACGATCCCGTTGTGGACTTGGCGAAGCAAATCGAATCGCTCGGTCTGTTCGCAAAAGTCACGCCAGCGTTTTTGCTCGGCCAGCCGAATATGACCAACGTCCTCGCAGAAGTATCAACTGATAAAGTGGTTGTCGTGCCGTTGATGACCAGTTCCGGCTACTACCTGAACTCCGTCATCCCGAAGAAGCTCGCCGAAAACGAAAACGCCGACAAGCGCCAATGGTTGATCAGCTCTGTTGCAGGAATGCATGATCGAATCGCTGGTTTGATGATCGATCGAATTCGATTGAGACTGAAAGAAAACGATATCGTCGAATCCGAAACAACGATCGCCCTAATTGGCCACGGAACCCGGCGCAACAAGAAAAGCGCCACGTCAACGTTTGCACTATTTGAGCAAATCAAACTTGCCTTTCCGAATGCTCGTAGTCGCGTTGCGTTTCTCGATCAGGATCCAGAAGCGCCGCTTGTTGGTGCATCGATCGTCGAAGGACACACGATCGTCGTGCCGTTCCTGGTCAGCCGCGGACCGCACACAACCGTCGATGTTCCGGAAGCTTTCGGTTTGCCTTCGGGGCCTGAAGTTCAGTTTCCCATTGTGCAAACGGTGGCCTCTCGCGGTGGACCGCGGACAACGATCGTTGAACAACCGTTGGCCTACTATCCTGAGATGGCTGACATCTGTATCGAGCTTGCGACCGAAGCGATTGAGAGCAACCAACGACTGACTCTTCCTGAACTGGAGATCGCATGATCGCAAATCAAGGAATGGTATATTTGGTTGGCGCTGGTCCTGGTGATCCGGAACTGATGACGCTAAAGGCGGCTCGACTGCTGTCAGAAGCTGATGTCGTCATTCACGATCGGTTGATTCCGATGGAAGTGCTCGACTGGTGTCGTGAAGACGTTCTCAAGATCGATGTTGGGAAATATCCAGAACACCATCGCGTTTCCCAAGCAGAGATTAATGATCTTTTGGTGCAGCATGCATCCAAAGGCCAAATCGTAGTCCGCCTCAAAGGTGGTGACCCATTTGTATTCGGACGTGGCTATGAAGAACTCGAAGTTTGTCGCGAGCACAACATTACTTGCGTGATCGTGCCAGGCGTCAGTAGTTCCATTTCAGCTCCTGCCTCTGCCGGAATTCCGGTGACGTCTCGTGGCGTTGCTCGATCGTTCGCAGTCGTCACCGGTCAAACGGATCCGCGTCTTGGGAATTACGCTTTCGATTTTGACGCGTTAAGCCGAATGGACACAATTGTACTTCTGATGGCTCGCAAGAACCTCGCGGAGATCACTGTCGGCCTTGTTGAAGCAGGTCTCGATCCCAACACGCCAACAGCCAGCATCGAGAATGCAACTTGCAAGAATCAACGCGTCACGTCGGGAACCGTTTCGACGATCGCCGAAGTCGTCAAAGCGATTGGCATCGACAGTCCGATGGTCACTGTGATCGGAAACGTGGCTGCGATGGTGGATCAGGAATTGGTCGAATTGCCTGAAGTCCGTGCTGTGCTTACTTCTTAAATAGTCTCTGCGAAACGAACTCCGCGCCTCCGCGTTTAATCGACCGAGGTATCTATTTCGCGTTGTCGATGATGCTCTCGATGACGGATTCGAACTTCTTCTTCAGCTCTTGGTAAGCTTCTCCCGTCGCTGGACCTGAAAAACCTTGGTGAACTGCGATGATCTTCCCAGATGCGTCCGCGAAAATGGTTGTCGGGTAGGAACGAACTTCGTCGATCACGGTCACCGCCTTCGATGCAATCTTCTTGGAGGACTTGCCGCCGATCAAAACAGGATGATCCAGTTTGTGACGCTTCAGGTATTTGCGGACTTGATCGGCGTCCCGTTTAGCATCGCCAGTCAATTCAAAAGCGATGCCTACGACCGACATCTTGTCGCCGTATTTCTTTTCAAGCTCGGCGAGGTAGGCGGCGGCGTCATGACAGTTGGGACACCAGCTTCCGAAAATGTGCACGATGCGAACTGATGCGGCGAATTTTTTGTCGTCCAGTCGCATTTCCTTGCCATCAAGATCGTGGAAAGCGAGCGAATTGATGTTTGTTTCCGTGGCCGTCGTGAGCTCAAATCCATCGGGAAGTTTGGCTTCCTTGTCGCGGGTCGCCGTCCACGTTTCGTGCCAAGTGTTCGAAGACCAAAAATCTCCTGCGAGCGTGCCATCTTCTTTAAGGTTGGCCTTAAACAGAAATGCGTGAGCACCGTCGAAGCAACTCAGCTCTAACTGATCGTCGACAACGCAACCTGCGAGAAAGCGATAGTCGCCTGTCGTTGTGAGAAAAGTTCCCTCGATGGCGCCGCTTTTTGAATCCGATTTGAAAATGCCAACCGCTGGATCATCGCTGCTGTCAAAGTTCACTTTCCATTGACCATCGAACTTCGAATCGCTTTTCGAACCTTTGGAAGTTTCAACGTTCTGTACAACCGCGTTGAAATTCATTTCGACCCATTTGTTGGTCCCACGACGTTTCTTCCACGTTCCAACTAGACGATTGTCAGATATGTCAGCTCCAAGAACAAATTGAACACTCAACTGCGAATCGTAATGGTCAATTTTCAGGACAAGCGATCCGTCGCTCTTCGATTCGATCTGAGGAATCTCGATTTGCTCGGATCCATTGATCAAATGGCCGGACCATTTTTTGTCATCGTTGGAATCGTGCAGCTGTAAGCCAAATCGAATCGGCCCACCTGGAGAGTCGATGCGTGCATCCCAAAGGCCGGCTTGGGCGAAGCAGACGGGTGTCGGGGCGCAAACGGAGGCAATGATGATTGCGTGGAAAAGTACAAAGCGTAAACGAAACATGGGCGACACCTTAAGGACTAGATGCCGCCCAGTTTAATCGATTACTTGTTTGCTTGCGTTGTCGGTTAGCGAACAACTTTCTGAGCTGCTTTTCTAACGCGAACGTTTGTCTGCTGAGCAACCGCTCGGCGTTGGACAGTGGTTGCGCGATCTGCGGCGGGCACATTTCTGACAATTCGAGTTGTTGTCGATTGGGCTGGTTGAGCGTTCGTTGAGCAAACTCCACTCGAGCATCCACCGCTTGAGCATCCACCGCTTGAGCAACCGCAGCTTGGTGAAGCAACCGGTGCGGAAATCGGAGCACTGTTGACGACATGTCCGCCGAAACCGCAGCCGCCATCGCAAAGAGAATCGCTACAACCGCAAGGCGTCGACGAAGCATCGCCGCTGCAGAGTCGTGAACCGTAGAGTCCGCGAATCATGGTGCCGGGCTGCCAACAGAAAGGACGGCACTTGGTTGCACCACCAACGAATTGATCGCCACAGCAAGGATCCATTGCGTCTGGAGGAGAGCTAATCCATTCACCCATGTAGGTTTCACCGCAGCCAGAACCGCAAGTCATGCGGCGTCGTGCGTTTCGCAATGCATCCAGAGGACCGTTGGCAATGTATTGAGTGTTTGCTCCCATGCCACTGCAATCATTGCAGCCCACGTCTGCACAGCCGGGACCGATTGGACCCATCGGTGCACAGCAGCCAGAAAAAGAAATTGCAGTCAAAAAGAATGCCGTCGCGAGACCAAGACAAAGCTTGCTCATTTCGTCCCCCTGACCCGTTTCCGAGCCAATTAATTAAAGCAAAAGTTTCACCGTCACGGTTCATCTATCGACCTTAGACTCACCAGCGATCAGCAAAACCACTACAATTGTCAAACTTTCACACCCTTTCGTGCGGTTCAATCGTCGCAACAAAAACCCGGATTCGAATGAGTGGTCAAATGACAAACAGGACTAAGTTTTCGACGTTGCTGGCATTGATCGTGCTGTCGCTATGGTCGTTTTGCGGCTGCTATCAGGATCCGGTTCGAGCCAAATTGGTTGGAACGTGGGGCATTGAACACGGCGAGAAACTCACCGAACGTGTTAATCAAAGTGCTGAAAAATCGGGCGAATCGACTGATCTGAGCGAAAGGATGATGCTGGTTTTCTATGCCAGCGGTTCGCTGCAGACGAATACTCGAATGGGAGATGTAAATCGTGAAAAGAATGGTTCGTGGAACGTGGTCGAATTTGACGAAGAGAATTCTAAGATGAAGATCCGCTGTGACTTAATGGGGCAGCAAACCGAACATGAAGTTCGATTCATCGAGGAAGATCTGATTCGACTCGTGCCGCCGAACATGGCAGGCACGAAATCGAAGCTGACCTTTCGACGAAAGTGACAACACAACATGGCAAAGGACTTCCATGTCGATCTCGAAGACGATTTTTCAATTTGGATTTACAACACTCGCCGTCGGCTCAGCTCTGTTGATCTCAGGCTGTGCCGAGCCCGCTGCTGAGGAAACATCGGCACCCGAAAGCGTTTCGCAGGTTGAGTCGACTGTTCCTGCCAAGCAAGTTGCAGTTGAGAAAGCCGAAGCGCCGCACGAATTGATTGGCGTCTGGATGGGCGCTGGAAGGCTCAATGAGGCGTCGCTGGCAACAGCTATCGAAGGGCTGACTCCGGAAACACGACGACAGATAGAGGCAGCGGCGTCGTCGTTCTTAGCCACTGAGATGGCCGTCGAGTTCAAAGCGGATGGGCAGATGGAATCCGCCGTCGAAGTGACGAATCGTTCTGGGCAGCGCGAATCCGGCGAGAGTGTCGCGACTTGGGAAGCGGCACCCACGATAAACCGGGGCGAGTACCGAGTCAGTTCGGTGGAGATTCAAGCTGACGGATCAAAAGTTTCCGACTACAAGACGTATCGAGTTTCAGCAGACGGGCGCCAGTTGGTGTTGCTCGTTGATTTGCCTGGCCTGTTGGGACAGTGCAGCCCTCAGATTGTCCTCCAGCGGCAGAACGAAGTTCAGAGCGTCGCCAATGAAGCTGGCGGAACGCTCCGGTAGATAGATAAGCCAATCACAACCCGACGCGTGAGCGAGGTGCAGCCGGTACCTCGCTCACGCTTTTTGAAGTTGCACATTTGAGGCAAGATTACACATTCCACTCAATTAAAACACGTGAAAATTAAAAAAGCGAAGCGCTCCAATACAAGCCCGACGCGCAAGCGAGGGATCCGGAAATCCTCGGAAATGTCCGCTCGCTTGCGCTTCGGGCTTGTATTTGTGCAACTTCAAAACTCACGCTTCGGGTTGAGACTTGCGCCGATTGCTTACGTTTCCGTTTCGCCGCGGGCCATCACGACCTGCCCGGTCCGAACGGTTTCGATGATCTCGAACTGAGAGAGCATTTCGAGTGCTGAATCGATGATAGGTGACTCGCCGATGATCATTGCGATCATCGAAGTGTGCGTTAAATCGATCGTCCGGCCGTCAAAATGTTCAATGATGTTGATGGCGTCAGTCCGTTCCGCTTTGGGAACAAGAAACTTGGCCATGATCATTTCTTTGGCGACCGAATCGTCCGAAGTGTGCTCGTAGCAGTGAATCACGTCAACAAGTTTGTTGACTTGCTTGATGATCTGCTCCAGCCCTTCGGGAGCACCAGTCATTCCGACGGTCATTCTGGCGAAATTACTGTCGCGGCTCTCCGCAACGACCAGTGAGTCGATGTTGAAGGCTCGTCTGGCAAATACCTGACAGATTCGCATCAGCACGCCGGGTTCGTTCTTGGTGCGAACGGAGAGCGTGTGCCTGTCAGGGCGAGAGATGGTTGAAACTTTTTTCTCAGTCGTGTCGATCGTTTGTGGCATGGTTCTGGATAATTGGTTTGGGGGTTGATCTACGTGTGGACAGAAATAGTGTCAGCTCGAGAAGCAGAACTGCCTCTACGTTGAGCCAACTGGTTTGGCCAACTTCGTTGTTGGAGGCTCGGTCAACATGTCTTCTAGCGCTGCACCTGCTGGAATCATTGGGAACACGTTTTCATTTTTGACGCACTCAGCATGAATCAATATTGGGCCGTCATTGTAAGCCAACGCTTCTTCAATTTTGCGACTCACATCGGCAGGTCGCTTGATGTTGACGCTAGGGATGTCGTAAGCGGCAACCAGTTTGCAGAAGTCCGGATTGCCTTCAAGGTTGACACCCGATTCGCGATCTTCAAAGAACAGTTCTTGCCATTGGCGAACCATGCCAAGGTAGTGATTGTTCAGAACCACAATCTTGATCGGTAGTTTGTGAATTTGTGCCGTCGCCAGTTCGCAAAGCGTCATTTGGAATCCACCGTCACCGCTGATCGAAATCACGGTTTTGTCGGGGTTACCGAGCTGAGCTCCAATGGCGGCCGGGAAGCCAAATCCCATGGTTCCCGCGCCACCCGAGGAGAGCCAGCAATAAGGTTCATTGGTTCTGAAGAACTGAGCCGCCCACATTTGATGCTGTCCAACATCGGTTGAGACAATCGCGTCTCCTTCGGTTTGGTCGAACAGTTCCTGGATGACTTGCTGCATTCGCAAGCCGCCCTGCTTTTTGTACGAGAGAGGGAATTTTGTTTTGTAGCCGTCAAGTTTTTTCAACCACGGCTCCGTCGCCAGCGGCTTGATCTTTTTGTTCAGCAGTTGCAAAGCCGTTTTTGCGTCGCCGATGATCTGAACGTCCGGGCGAATCATTTTGTTCATTTCCGCAGGATCGATGTCAATGTGAACGATCTTGGCGTCCGCACAAAACTTGTCAGCCTGGCCGATGATTCGGTCATCGAATCTCGAACCGATGTTCAGTAGCATGTCGCATTCGATCATTGCTTTGTTTGCGTACGCCGTGCCGTGCATTCCCAACATCCCCAACGAAAGCTCGTGAGTTTCGGGAAAGACTCCTTTGCCGAGCAGCGTGGACGTCACCGGGCAACCGAGTGTCGTTGCCAATTCCATCAGTTCCTTGTCAGCACGCGAGATCATGCATCCCTGTCCCGCCAGGATCACAGGTCGTTCAGCGTTCTTGAGCAGTTGGGCTGCTTCTTCAACAGATGCGTTGTCGATGGTGAAACAGGAGTCCGGGTTGTATCCGGGCAGTTCGAACGGAGGGTTCAGGTCGCCGGTGAAGTCACCCGACGAAACGTTTTTCGGAACGTCGATTAAAACCGGTCCCGGCCGACCAGTCGTCGCGATGTGATAGGCTTCTCGCGCGACGCGCGGAAGATCGTTGGAGTCCTTAACCAGATAGTTGTGCTTCACGACAGGAATTGTGATGCCGAAAATGTCGGCTTCTTGAAAGGCATCTTTGCCCAGCATCCAAGTTACTTGTTGGCCACAGATGACGATCATTGGAACCGAGTCCATCATCGCGGTCATCAGTCCAGTCACCGTGTTTCCAGCACCCGGGCCGGATGTAACGAGAACGGCTGCAGGCTTGCCGGTCGCCCGCGCGTAGCCGTCTGCCATGTGCGTCGCACCCTGTTCGTGTCGAACGAGTACAAACTTCAAGTTGGTTTCGATCGTTTCGAGCGCATCAAAAATCGGAATCGCGGCTCCACCGGAATATCCAAAGATGTACTCGATGCCCAGATCGTCGAGTGTCTTAATTAATGCTTGGGCGCCGTCCAATTGACTGCTCATGGTATTGTTTTGAGTTGAAGTTTGTGTTTTTCGGTCGAAGTTGACCTTTTTTCGCCATGTCCATCTTTGAACTTGGCTGGTTTTTGCCAAAGTTCGGGTTTAAATCGAACTGTATTAGTTGAATTTTGCAATATCGAAACGAAAAGTCCATATCAATCTCAGATATGCTGGCATAAATTGACGTTTTTGGACAAAGCTTCGGTTCTTTGGGATCGATTAGCACCCGAAAGTGTGGTTTGTGGTGCAGTGCGATTCCAGTGCTTGGACTCGAAACGGTTGATGAGTGAGACACTTTTATCGTGAACTTGTTTATTGACGCGTCTGGTAGAGCTCCTGACATCTGATAAAAAGTCCCAATGCCAAAAAACACAGTCCACGTTTTCGACTTCCTCGAGCAAGATTCGACTCAAATTGACGGAGGTGTCTGTGCGCTTTTTGGAGGCGAACGATTCCTCAAGCAGCTGGCCGCGAACGCAATTTCCGACGACGGAAATGAGTACTCGCTGACACGACTCGACGGGCCGACAGCTCAATATTCGGAGGTCATGGACGAGCTTGCGACGCAGTCATTGTTCGGTGGCGGTGGGCCAAAGATCGTGTTGATTGATGATGCCGATAGCTTCGTGAAACAGCATCGCGATCGGCTTGAGAGCGTCGTCGAAGCCAAGCACCGTAATCTATTGGTGATGCTTGTTGATTCGTGGGCAGCCAATACTCGGCTATATAAATTAATCGACAAACACGGGTTTCAGATCCGCTGCGATGCACCTGTTCAAGGACGCTCCAAGAAGCCAGACGTGAAGCGGATCAGTGCCTGGTTGGTCGATCGAGCCGAAAAAACGCATGATTTCAAGCTTCCAGTCAACGGTGCGTCGCTGCTGATTGACCTAGTTGATTGTGAGTTTGGCCGGATGGATCAAGAGCTGCAGAAGCTGGCTCTTTACGCAGACAAGAACAAGAAAGTCACCATGGATCAGGTGGCGAAAGTGGTCGGCGGTTGGAGAACGCAAACGATGTGGGAGGCGATCGCAGCGGCCTGCGATGGCGACGCCGGAGAGGCAGTTCGGCTGCTGGATCAGCTACTGAAAACGGGTGAGCATCCGTTGGCGCTGTTTGGTCAACTTTCGTGGTCGCTGCGTCGATACTCGACCGCGACTGAAATCGTGCTGCGTCAGGTCCGCCAAGGCAAGCGTCCGGATCTTTCGTCGGCGGTGAGTTCTGCGGGCTTCAAGCCTTGGGGCGGCGAAGTCGATTTGGCTCAGGATCGGCTCAAGCAATTGGGACGGGGCAGGGCGGCTCAAATTCTCGATTGGCTCAACGAAACCGATGCGGCTCTCAAGCGGACCCACACTTCCGAGCATCGTGGACGGTTGGCTCTGGAAAAGCTGTTGATAAAAATGAGCAGCGAGTTGTCACCGGCGTAGTCATGCTGCTCGCTGACGTGGTTGTGGCTTCCAGCCGCAGCGTTGCGAGATTGCTGCAGCTAGAAGCTTCAACCACGCTTATGCCGATTCAGCGGGTTGTAACGAGAAAATGTCGTGTTGGAACTTCAATTCGCCAACGCAACCGGCTTTATTGGTTCATCGCTATCGTTTTTGCAGCCAAACGTGGATTGGGACGATAGAAACAGCGTGTGCCGTCAGTGAAGGCTGCAAATCCGTTTGGCGGGTTTCAGGTTTGAAAACGTGTTTTTCACAAATTCGTTGACACCCAAAATTGCCCGCAACTATAATTTTTTGAGGTTGGGGTGAGTTCCTTCGAGAGCTTTCCTTGATCTATGGACGATCATCCAATTTTTGATCCCGAAGCAGTGAATCTGTAGTACAGTTTACTTGCCCGGTACAAAGTCCCATAACTCCTGGCGTGATGAGCTTCAAAGAGGAAAAGTAATGAAAAACCTGGTCGGAAATGCACTAACGGTTTTGATTCTGTTGATGAGCTGTTTCTTTTTCGCAGCCGCCTTGATGGTTGGCGCCGCACAGAGAAACTGGAAAGCGGAAGTTGCCGCGTTGCAGTCTCGAGCGGATGCAGCTGAACGCCAAGTCAACGAAGCCAAAAGCGCCACCGGAGATCAGATTAAAGAGATCGAACGTGAGAAAGTTGCTCGCGCTCAGCAGCTCGCAACTCTTTTCTCTCAGAACCGCCAAATCAGTCAACAGCTTGAAGACCGCAACAAGGCTTACAAGGTTGTGGTCGAAGAAAGCCAAGAACGTCTTGCTCGTTTGCGTGAAGCTGAAGCTCGGCTTGCTCAGCAAGACAAAGAGCTTGCGGCAACGAAAGCACTCAACACGGACCTCAAGAACAACATCACTGAGCAATTCGGCAAAGTTAAAAACCTGACTCAGGAATCTTTCGAACAGCAAACGCAGCTTGACATGCTTGAGCGGACGGTCGAAGACCTCAACGCATCGTTGGCTGGCAAGACAAAAATCATGAACGCGATTGGTGTGGACGACAACTATCGAACCAAGGACATCGTTCCAAAGTTGACCGCAACTGTTGCTGAAATCGGCGACAGTCGCGACACGCTGGCGATCAAGCTTGGCTCTGATGATGGCATTCGTGTCGGACACGAGTTCGATATTTACCGTGGTCAGCGATTCATCGGACGTGCGAAGGTGACCAAAGTCCGACAGGATGTTGCGGTTCTCAAGTCGATCCGAGGACTGATGCAGAGTCCTGTCCAGGAGGGCGACTATGTCACAAGCCAACTCTGATTTCGGTGACTTTGGCGGAGCGATCGAGTACGACGGTACTCAACCGGCAGACGACATGCCTCAGGTTGCTCCGGCTCCCGTCTACCGCAAAAAAGGCATCAACATCTACACATTGATGTTGATCTTTTCGCTGATCTTTTTGACCGCAGGCGCTATTTTGCTATTCACCAATTTGAGTGGTTATCAACTTTAGGCTTCGCAACGCTTTCAATTCTGACCAACTTTTGAACCCACAAAATGTCTGATATCCCCAGTGACTTTGATGTTCCCGACGACACCACGGAAGTCGGTGAGACTTCCGGTGAAATGGTTCGTCCGGAAGCGCCGAAACGTCCTTGGTATCAGCTGGATTTGTTTAACACGTTGCTGTTGATTTCGTTTCTGCTGATTACGCTTTCGTCGATGCTGCTGATCTGGCACCTGATTGATCGTTACGGATCCATCACCGACGCTCCTTGGAACGTATAGAGTTCTACAAAGCTTCGATTCTTCCTCGGTTCTTTTGAAACCTGAGCCCATTCGCCAGGTTAAACTTGTGGAGCGAGTTCTGTTTTATTGGTACACTTGCTCTGTTGGATGAGACGGAGAACGACAAGTGGACAAACCAATTGGTGATTCGGAGCACGCTGACTTGGCGTCTTTGCAGTCAACTGCACAGAAAATACTGGATAACATCAATTCGGTGGTCTTGGGCAAAGAGTCCGTTTCTCGGCTGTGCGTCATTGCATTGGTCGCCGGCGAACATGTGCTTCTGGAAGACGTGCCCGGCGTTGGCAAAACGTTGATGGCCAAAGCGATTTCTCGCAGCATCGACTGTAACTTCAGCCGGATTCAATTCACGCCTGATCTATTACCCAGCGACATTCTTGGAAGCTCGGTTTACAACACTGAAAAAGGCTCGTTCGTTTTCAATTACGGAGCTGTCTTCAATAATTTCGTGCTCGCAGACGAAATCAATCGAGCACCACCGCGGACTCAGTCGGCCTTGCTGGAGGCGATGAGCGACAATCAAATCAGTGTCGATGGCACGACTTACGAACTGCCCGATCCCTTCATGGTCATTGCGACCCAGAATCCTTTCGAATTCGAAGGCACCTACGTCTTGCCCGAAAGCCAGTTGGACCGTTTTCTAATGCGGCTTTCCATGGGCTATCCAGATCGTAGCTTCGAATCACGGATCATGATGAATCACAAAACCGGTGAACCGGTTGAAAATCTTACTGCAGTTTGTTCTGTCGAAGGCATCGTGCAAATTCGTGCTGCCGTTAGAGACGTCACCGTTGAGGACTCGCTGGTCAAATACATGATGGACGTCGTCGGTTCGACCCGAGAGTCAGCCGACATCAGCGTCGGAATTTCTACTCGAGGAGCACTGGCTTGGTTTCGGGCAATTCAGGCGATGGCATTTCTGGACGGGCGAGACTACGCGATTCCAGACGATGCAAAGACGTTGGCAGTTCATGTGCTCTCACATCGAATTCAGCTTCGGGGCGGTTTTCAAGGCGCAAGGCGAGACGAATCGGAAGCCGCGGTCATCGAAATTCTTTCGCGTCACTCACTGCCGGGCTAACGAACGGTTCCCGGCGAAGCCATCTTCAACCAAGTAAACAATCCGACTGATTCAAGATGGCCAGAAAAAAAACACCGAAAGATCGCCAGTGCAAACTGACGCCCGAGGGCTGGGTTTACATGGTCATCGTCGGCTTTATCGCGACGGGTGCTGTTCTGCGTAACGTCAATCTGTTGATTTTCGCCACAGGCATGTTGATTGCGCCGCTGATCTTCAATTGGCGCGTTTGTATGGCGAACCTTCGTTCGCTGACAGCGAGACGCGTCATTCCGGAACGAGTTCATGCCCTGACGCCGGTCAACATTGCCTGGACGTGCGAAAACGACGGCGGTCGGCTAACAGCAAGAAACTTGATTTTACACGATCGAATTTTTGACAGCTCCAAGCGAAATCAGCCCAGAGGATTTCTGCGGCGGATCGCCAGTAAAGTCGAGTCAATGTTTCAGGTCTTGAATTTCGAAGAAGACCATGCGCACGTCAGCTTTCAAAGCGTCTCCCGTTTGGACCCAAATATCACTACCTATCAGTGCATGTTTCCCGGACGTGGAAAGTACGAAATTGGACCAGCAGAATTGAAAACATCGTTTCCGTTTGGGTTGGTCGCTTGCCGCGTTCCACTGGAAGCAAAAGATTTAATCCTTGTCGCTCCGCCATTGGGAACTCTGCAGCCGACATGGGAACGCAGGATTGACTCGCGGGAAGTTGGCGAGCAGTCGCGAATGCGTCGTCGTGGACTTGAGCAAGACGAATTTTACGCGATGAGGAAATGGCGGTCTGGCGACAGCCGAAGAAACATCCACTGGCGGTCAAGCGCTCGAAAGGGCTTTCCGATGGTCAAACAATTCGATCAACCGAACGATCGAGATTTCGCATTGCTGCTAGATCTTCACAGTGACGACGAAATAACGAGGCTGCAGTGTGAAGTCATGCTTAGTTTTGCCGCAACCGCGTTGTCGCAAGCAAATTCCGACGTTCGCGGACAACTGGGAGTTGCCTTGTGCGGCAAAGAAAATCATTTGATTTCTGGTCGCCAGAATGTCGCGACGAATCACAACGTGATGCGTCGGCTTGCGGTCGTTCAACCAACGGTCTCTCCCGAAATCGAAGCTTCCGTGATTGAATTGGCGTCACAAATCAGTGCCGGTACGCCACTCTATTGTTTCAGCACTCGAGACGAACCAGTCTGGCTCAGTTCAAATGGAGTCGTGAAGATCAGTCCCGCGCTTAGTGCGATTCGTCATCAAGTGAGATGGGTCCGGGTGGATTCGGATGAGTTTAACGAGTTGTTTTCGCTTGAAGAAAAACTTGGTCCGATCGTCGAAAAATCACGGGAGGTTACCGCATGACCAACCGCCGAGTTCTACAGATCTTGTTAATGGCATTGGTGCTGACCAGCACGACGATGTTGGCGGTGAGTATCAATCATCTGCATCTGATCCCGCTGACAGTCGTCGCGATCGTTGGCGCGTTTTGCGTCACAGATGTGCTGAAGTGGATTTCAGTCAAAGGTTGGGTCGCAAACATTCTGTCGTTGGGAATCCTGTTTTTCTCAATGTTTGAGTTCTACCCGGCAGATAGTGCCGGGAAGCTGATTGCCGTTTCCAAGTTGTTGGTCTATCTGCAAGCGGTGTTGGTGTTTCAGGAAAAGACTCCAAGGCTTAACTGGCAGATTATGGTCCTCAGCTTGCTGCAAGTGGTTATCACCACAATCTTCAGCATCGGATTCGAAGGCGGCATCTTGTTCTTCGTGTTCTTTATTCTCGGTGGAATCACGCTGGTGCTACAGAATGCTTTTTCAAACGAATGCATGATCGAGCAACGAAACGAATCAAGTGACGAAATTCGTGAACGAATCGCGTCGGAAACATCGCCGGCTCGACGGCTTGCGTTTTGGCAACACGATCCGCGGCCAGTTCCAATGATCACATCGCTTGCGTCGCAGCAAAAATTCAGGATGCGCCCATTGGCAGTTCTGCCCGGCGTGATGTTTGTCGCATCGATGTTTACGCTGGTTGTGTTCTTGACGGCGCCTCGCAACGCAGAACCATGGTTCAGCCCGATCACTTACAAAGTCGAGTCGGTTGGCTTCTCCAAGGAAATCAGCCTTGAGGAAACTGGCAAAATCAATGGGTCTAGCCTGCGGATCTTTGAAGCCAAATTTACTTCTGACGATGAAAAATCCGATCCGATACAGCTCGGCGAACTGCCTTATTTCCGCGGCATTGCACTGTCGAATTTGACGTTTAAAGATGGCAAGACGAGCTGGAATGCTGCCTATGAGCGAATTAGTCGTAATACCTATCAGAAAATACGGAGCATTAGTGGCGAGCGCGGGAACCGAATTGCTGTGATGAAGGTCACGATGGAAAAGTCAGCACAGTCAATGTTGTATGCGCCGATGCCGGCTGGTATCGGAAGAAATACATCCGGGGAACTGATGTTCTGCCACGAGATTTCAGCTTTCACTCGATGTCGCGAGAACGAGGAAATCAATTTCGCTCCCTTCGGATACGAGCTTTCGATTCCATTGGACTCAAGGAACAACCCAGCGAAGGCTTGGCCTTACATTGCCAATACTCGAATATATTCAAACGATCCGATGTCGGACGATCCAGCACAACAACGCTGGCTGACCCGGATGGATCGAAAGAACTACCCGACGCTGGTCAAGATTGCTGATTCGATCGCAGAAAAAGTTCGCATCAATGGCGGCGGCCGTGTCGAGTTGGTGCGCGAGATTGAGAATCACTTTTTGGATCCGTCGACCTATTCCTACACGCTCGACTATACCGACGTGGATCGGAATCTGAACATTGATCCGAACGAAGACTTTGTCGCCAACTTTAGGACAGGCCACTGTGAGGCATTTGCGTCTGCCATGACGTTGATGTTGCGAAGCCAGGGTATTCCAGCGAGAGTCGTCACCGGATTTTTCGGTGGCGAATTCAACGAGTTCAGCGAATCCTACGTCGTTCGTGGATCGCATGCTCACGCGTGGGTGGAAGTGTATCTGCGACGCCGTGATTGCAGACTGGCCAAACTGGAGCCGTGGGAGTACCGGGAAGGTGGTGCTTGGTTGACCGCTGACCCGACGCCTCCTCAGCCGGCGATTGAAAGTGGACTACGGACAGACGATGCGATCGAAATAGCTCGCACCGTATGGCAAGACTATGTGCTCGGCATGGAATCTGATCAGGGTTCCAATGAGGAAACGACGCTCACAGCGACGCTGGTGGAGATGTTCGATAATTTCGAGTTCGACAAAATTTCTGATCGGTTTGCAGAGTCTCGGCAGTACGGACTGATAGCGCTTCTTCAACCTGTGCTGTTCGTGGTTCTGATTCTGGCGTGCATTATTGGCATGTTGCGCGTCCTGATTGTTAACGCGGGTTATGAAGAGGATCAGCCAAATACCGCGGTTGGAAAAATCAAGCGGTTCTTCGCAGATGCGATTGGCTTGATCAGCTCTGATTTGCGCGAGTGGGTGATTGGCCAAGACGTCGACACAGCATTCTATCGTCGACTCACGGAGATCCTAGAAGGTCACGACTACGTTCGGTCGCCAGAGCAGACTCATCGCGAGTTTGCCAGCGAGGTCAGCTTGAAGTATTCATCGCATCCGTCTTCAAGCTTGATTTCTTCGGTATTGAAAGATGTCACGGAATCTTTCAACCGGATCCGTTTTGGTCTGCACGAAATCGAAGACAGTGAACGAACCGAAATCGGCCAAAGGCTGGATGAGCTTGATCGCGTGTTGAAAGTTTGATCGTGGCGTCGTGACGACTGGAAGCCGCACAACGTTTTACTCAATAGCCCATCAGCAAGATTAAATCGCCAACCAGTTCATCGATCAATTCGATGTGCTGTCGACTCAGGACAGAATTCCACTCTCCCGGTTTTCCGCTCCGTAGGTGGTGGTTCGGATTTGTTTCACCCGGCTGGCGATTTGCCACTTTTTTGAAAGACTGCGTCGCAGCAATATCGATGCACTGTTCAATGGCGGTGTCATGGAACCCGTAGTGACGAAATAGTCTTTCGAACTGGTCCGACTCATTGGCGATCAACTCTTCGTAGCGCAACTCCAATACACGATCGTCTGAATAGTTCCATGATCGCATTTCATAGTCGTTCGCATAGTGACTGAACGATTGGATCTCAGCAGCCAAGCCTTCGTCTTGGCTTAGTGATCTCAAGTGCTGTTGGTAAGATTTTCCGCCCAAATCTTCGCGGGCTACATGAGCCCATTTTTCGTCCGTCCAAAGATGATAGAAGTATCCAGAGACTACCACGTCGCGAGGATCACGAATCATGTGCGAGCCAATCACGCGATCCGGATCAAGTTTGCGAATCGTGTTCCAGTGTTGACTGTGATTCGAAAGGAATGCTTGAGTTTTGGGATGGATTTGTTCCTGTTTACAATTGGACTTCTGAAATTTGAGTTTAAATTCTAGAGCGACTTTCTCAAGAACACGCATCAACCAAACCGTCCCCATCTTATGGTGGGCTCCATGGTAGATGAGTTTCGGTGGACCGATAAAGGGAGAGGCACTGCTGTCGGAGAAGAGTTTGTCCAGCCAGGACATGTTTCACTCCGATTTCAACGCGACGATGCGGTTGGCGACGGCTTGCTTTGGACCAGAAATCGTATCGATGCATTCGCCATTGGGATCAATAATGGAAACGCTGTTCTCCTCGGAGTCGATCGCTGAAGGAGCATTCAGAACGATGAAGTCGCAGTTCTTGCGTTTGAGTTTGGCCCGAGCGTTTTCGAGTCCGTTGTCCGTTTCCAATGCAAAACCGATGGTCCACTGTTGGTCTGTTTTTCGGTTTCCAGCTTCGGCCAAGATGTCCGGGTTTTCGATCAGCCTGATCGACATGCTATTCGAATCGGCAGACTTCTTGATTTTCGTTGTCGAATACTTGGCAGGTCGAAAGTCGCTAGGAGCAGCGGCGGCGATCAAACCGACGCACTCGGACCAATGCTCCATCACTGCGTCGTACATTTCATACGTGGAAACAACGTCGACGACCGAAGCTTCACTTGGATACTCGATTGAAACTGGCCCGGAAACAATCGTTACATCAAAACCATTTTCCAAAGCTGCGATTGCAAGGCAGCAACCCATTTGACCGCTGGAACCATTGCTTAAATAGCGAACCGGATCGAGATACTCACGCGTTGGCCCAGAAGTGATCAGCAAACGGGGACGGTTCACTTGAGGTGCTCCTCAATCGCGGCAACGATCGTTTCCGGATCGGCCATGCGGCCCATTCCTTTTTGTCGGCAGCTCAACCATCCTTCTTGCGGATCAACAAAGTGAACGCCATCGCTACGAAGTTGCTCAACGTTGCGTTGAACGGAAGGCTGATTCCACATCTCGACGTTCATCGCCGGCGCGACGATCACGGGACCGGTGAAACACAAGTAAAGTGTTGAAAGTAAATCGTCGGCCTGACCATTGGCCGCGTTGCACAGAAAGTTCGCCGTTGCCGGCGCAACGCAGAGCACTTTGGAGTCGCGAGCCAATTCGATGTGAGCACCTAATGGCATGGACGGATCAAAGAGTTCCGTCGCAACAGGTCGGCCTGTCAACGCCATCAGTGTTGCGGGTCCGAGGAATCGCTGAGCCGATTCGGTCATCACTGCTTGAACGCTGTAATCCTTTTGGACCAAGGCACTGGTAAGTGATGCCGCTTTAAAAGCTGCAACGCCACCGGTGACGGCAATGATGATGTCAATCGATGGCATGGGGGAACTCGGTTACAGCTTTGTTGGTCTGCATGTGTTTACATGCTGTCTAGGTCGAGCTCCGGAGTCGATTCGAAGTCTGGTGAACTTCCGGTGCCAATGTTGCTGTTGGCATCCAAGTAAATTTTGTCCTGCAGAATCTCTTCGAGAACGAGCGACATCTTGTCCGCGCCGTTGTCTTCGACCAAAGGACGTGAGCCTTGGTTCAGTTGAACCAGACGTTTTTGAATGAGCGTTGACAATTTGAAACGGCCACCGACCTTGCGAACAATTTCTTCTTCTTTGAGTGCATCGTACATAGTGTTAGGATTTCTCCGCGATTTCTGTTAGCAGCTGACAGATTTCATCGACGGTCTGCTGAACCGACGTGTTGTAAACAATGTGTTTGTAGTGCGACGAAGCTTCAAGCTCGCCAGTGGCAACTTCCAAGCGACGCTTTAGATCCTCTTCGGATTCGGTCCCTCGTCCCCGCAAGCGACGTTCAAGTTCTTCGGTAGAACCGGGGTGAACGAAGATTGTAATTGCGTCGGGCTGAATTTTAAGGACTTTCAGGGCTCCGACTACGTCTAACTCCAGGATTATCCATTTCCCATCCCGCAGAGCCTGATTCACCGGCTCTTTCAGCGTTCCGTACATGTCGCCACGGCCAAAAACCTCCGTGTATTCAAGGAATTCGTCCTTTTCAATGTGGCTCTGGAACTGTTCGCGGGTCAGGTAGTGGTAGCTGACCCCGTCAGTTTCACCGGGCCGTCGAGCCCGCGTTGTGGCAGAGACACTTTCGCAAATCGGCAGTTTGCAGTCTTGCCGCAGTTGCTTGAGGATCGTCGTTTTGCCGACTCCCGACGGTCCGGAGAAGATGATCAGCCGGCCAGCGATGACATTGCTTTCACCCATCACTACTCCACATTCTGGACCATTTCGCGGATCCGCTCGATCGCGGTTTTGACTTCAACCACGTGAGTCGCAATATCGCTGTCATTTGCTTTGGAGCCAATCGTGTTGGTTTCGCGGAGAATTTCCTGGACAAGGAAATCAAGTTTTCGGCCTGCCTGTTTGGTGTTGGAAACCGTCTCCCGAAAGTGATCCAAGTGCGTTCCAAGGCGAACTGTTTCTTCCGCGATGTCGACTCGATCGGCAAAGATTCCAACTTCGCGAATCACGTCGACGGGAGAATTTTCGATGTTGTGTTTTTCCAGCAGTGACTGGATTCGTTCAGTCAGCCGTTTGGAATACGCTTCCGCGATCTTTGGCGAAAGCTCACGAATTGATTCGAGGCGTTGACCGATTGAATCGATGTTGCCAAGCATGTCTTGCTGCATGGCGTTGCCTTCTTGGGCTCGCATTGTTTCTAGATTGGAGAGCGCTTCGTTGACGGTTGCTTTTAGGTGTGGCCAGAGTTCGGTTGGATCAACACCCGTTTTTTCAATGACGGCACCGGGTAGTCCAAGCACGGATTCAACACTCACGCTTTGACTTGAACCAGCGATTTCGGATAGCTGCAACCAGTAAGCTCGAATCAGTTCTTCATTGAGTTCGAAGTTACCTTCGCCGATTGATTTGACAGAAACTCGAAGTGTGACCGTTCCGCGATGAATGCGATCACGAATGATCCCCTCAATCTTCGATTGGGTCTCAACATCGAGATCGGAATAGACGTTTAACTTCAGATGCCGGCTGTTGACCGTGCGGATCTCGACAGATATCTGAACGTTGTCGTTGTGGAAACGGGCTTGCCCGTGTCCCGTCATACTTAAGAGCACGGAACACCTTTGATTCAAACGGTCGTGCGGAAGCTGGGCTTCCTCGAATTACTGGTCAGATTCAGCGTCGGTCGCGTCGCTGCTTTCGGTTGAGCTCTCATCCGCAGAGCCTTCGCCTTCTGTGGCAGATGCATCGTCGCCAGTCGCTGGCTCGGCCGAGTCAGACGCCGCGGCATCAACTTCGCTTTCAGCATCGCCGGACGAAAGCATCGAAGCTCCCGCTTGAGGTTGCGGCTGACTATCATACTGATCCTCTTGTGCGAAAGGATTGGTAGGTTCCTCTGGCGGATTGTATCGTGCGATTGTGACCATGCAGAGCGTGATCCAAACCAGTGCACTTACGACCGTGATCTTTGTGAACGCGTCACCTGCTTTGGCACCGAAAGCGCTGTCGCCGCCACCGCCACCGAAGGCAGCTGTGAGGCCGCCACCTTTACCGCGTTGGATCAGGATCAGGAAGATCAGCCACAACGAGACAAAGAACAGTAGCAACGTCAGCAACGACAAACCGATGTCGGCAAGGACAGGTTGGAAGAGTACGGCAATTGGAAAATCAACGGTCATGTTTTACTCGATACAGGACGCGAAAAACGCGTGAGTGAATTGAATGTTCTTAAGCACCAGCAGCTTCAATGATTGCGGCGAAGCTGTCCGCTTTTAGTGCCGCACCACCGACGAGTGCTCCGTCGATGTCTGGACAAGCCATCAGTTCGGCTGCGTTGGCTGGTTTGACGCTGCCGCCGTAGAGAATCCTAACTCCATCTGCTACTTCTTGATTATAACGGGTTGCCAGCAGGGTGCGAAGATCAGCATGGACCTCCTGAGCTTGCTCTGGAGAAGCGGTTTTCCCCGTGCCGATCGCCCAAACTGGCTCATAAGCGACCACGACTTCAGCCATTTGGTCCGCTGAAACCCCTTCCAACGAGCCATCCATTTGGGACTGAACGACTTCCATCGTCTTGCCAGACTCACGTTCTTCAAGCAATTCGCCAACACACAGAATTGGCTTGAGGCCAGCCGCCAACGCCGCGTGCAGTTTTTGGTTAATGAGTTTATCGCATTCTCCGATGACGTTGCGGCGCTCGCTGTGGCCTAGGATCACGAATTCGCATCCGAGATCTTTCAGCATTTCGGTGCTGGTTTCGCCAGTGAAAGCTCCGTTGCCTTCGAAGTAGACATCCTGTCCGCCAACGGCGACTTTGCTGTCCGAGACGGCCGAAAAAACACTGTCGAGGTGAACGAAAGTTGGGCAAACAAGCACATCGACTTCACCATCGCCAGCGGCCGCACCGACACCCCGAGCTAAATCGACAGCTTCGTCGCGCTTAAGGTTCATTTTCCAGTTTCCAGCAATCAGTGGGCGTCGCATGAGATCCTCGGTGGGAGGGTTGAGAATGGCGTTAATTGAACGCGAGATTCTAGTGCTTTTGAGTGCTTTGGCTAGGTGGAAATCGCCGGTTAAGCCGTGGGAATCGCAACCCGATAGGCCTGTGATTCCAAGCGAGTAGTGTTCGCTTACTTGCGAGGAGATCGCATGTTTTTGGTTTGTCCGTTCAAATCCTAACCCGAAGCGTGAGCGAGGTGCACCTTGCTACCTCGCTTACGCGTTTTGAAGTTGCAGACATTTTTTATTCCGAAGGAATTTCAGCCAGTAGCCGGAGGTCGAGCGTAGCGACCACCTCCGGAACCCTAAGTATGCACGATTCGATCCCGTCGGGATCATGTTTGCCATCGACCGAATCCGGTGATGGCGCTGCGCTTATCACCGGCTAATAGCTTGAATCCCTTCGGGATGGGCCGATATAGTGCAACTTCAAAACTTACGCGTAGTGCAACTTCAAAACTTACGCGTCGGGTTATGTTTGGCAATACGAAACGCCGAAACTGCCTGAATAGCGGAGTCTTACGGCAGCCCATGCAATTTCCTGTTGCACATCGGGATTGTATTTGCACTCAATCTACCGGCGGTAACCGCGGTAGCTGTCAGAGGGCCTTGAATTTCCGCGATAGCTCCGCTGAGCACCATAGCCGCGGTAAGGGGAGGGCTGTGAATCACCTCGATAGCCTCGAGCCATACCCGAATAGCCTCGAGCCATACCCGAATAGCCACGTTTGCCGTAGCCTCGATAAGCATCTCCTCGGTATCCGCCGAGCCGATTACCGGCGGGCAGATTTCGGATCGCTTCAGGTGATGTCCATTTTGTGACATCCGGTCGTTTTGCACTCTCGTCAGCAACTGCGCTGCCTGCAGCTACCCGAGGAGCCGCTTTGTAAGCGGCCGGCTTGTACTTCTCATCGCAGCCCGTGCCAACCAACAGGCAAATGATGCAAGTTATGGCGATTGAAGGAATTGAGTAGTTGTGAGGTGAGTAAGACAACTTGAATCCGATTGTTTCGAGTCAGACGGTAACTTACATCGTCCAGTGTAGAGACGGGAATTGAGCGCAAGACACGGAAATTATCAACCAAACCTGCGGCCTACCATTCAATGTTGTTTGACACTTCAGATTAGTCAAGCCCTTCCCAGTCCGCAAACTCGATGTTCATCAATTTGCCAGTACTTTCGTTACGACAGGCGGATAAGTCATGAACCTCATTCAGTTCGGCACGATGCAGCTGTATGCCGGCGGTGTCGAATATAGATATGACACATTGAATGCAGGTACGGATTGAAAGATCCAAAGCCAAAAAAAAGGAGTTCGGTTTTTGTCCACACAAATGGATGGTGTGGCCCGACGCTCAAAGAACTCAGATTTCAGCGCAAATTTCAAGCCTCATCCAACCGTTGGGTTAACCCCTGACGACCAGGAGCTGAAGAGGCGGCCGATACGATCAACTTCGTTGGATGGTTTGAAGTGAAATCGAAAGTTCAAAACTCAAGGAGACGAGTCTCAATGAACATTAAGTTAGCTTCAGCAATGCTCTTTTGTAGCGTTGTGTTGAGCTGCAGCATCAGCGAAGGTCAATTACTTGACCGGATGCTGTCTCGAGTCGGTTGTTCAGCCTGTGCCAGTGCAAGTGCATGTGATACAGGCTGCGACTCAGGTTGCGGCGGAGAAATTATGTCTGGCGGTTGCGGTGCAGCAGCATCATGCGGCGGCGGACCAGGCATTCTTGACAAAATCAAAGATCGTTTGGCAAGGGTTGGTTGCGGTGGCGGATGCCAAGCAGCTGCACCTGCTCCATGCGGTTGTGTAGAGCCAGTGGTTGAGTCATGCGGTTGCGATGCAGCTCCAGCACCATCTTGTGATGGCGGTTGCGGTGGCGGCGGACTTGGTCTTTTGGACAAACTGAAAGGTCGACTTTCATCAATGGGCAGTGGTTGCGGTTGTGCCGCTCCTGCTGCAGATTGTGGCTGCGAAGTTGCACCTGTTATTGCCGCTCCATCATGTGGTTGCGATGCAGCTCCATCTTGTGGTGGTGGTCGACTTGGCCTGATGGATCGGTTGCAAGGTCGCATCGCTCCGCTCGGTGGCGATTGTGGCTGTGCCACTCCTGCTCCAGCACCATGTGCAGCACCGGCTCCAGCGCCATGTGCAGCACCGGCTCCAGCGCCATGTGCAGCACCGGCTCCAGCGCCATGTGCAGAGCCAGCCCCAGCACCATGTGCAGCTCCTGCTCCGGTTAGTTGCGGATGCGATGCAGCCCCAACATGTGGTGGCGGTGGTGGATTGCTTGACCGACTCAAGGGTCGCATGTCATCAATTGGTGGTGGCGGTTGTGGCTGTGCCGCTCCTGCTGCTGACGATTGCGGATGTGCAGCACCTGCTCCAGCTCCTTGCATGACTCCAGTGATGCCTGCTCCAGCCTCTTGTGGTTGCGATGCTGCACCTGCTGCAGATTGCGGATGCAACGCCGGTGGTGGACGAATTCGTGGAGCTCTCGGAAAAGTTCGCAGCTCTGCTGCCGGACTTCGCGTTCGAGGCTCATCATGCGGTTGCGATGCAGCTCCATCATGTGGTTGCGACGCTGCTCCAGTTTCATCTTGCGGATGTGAGTCATCTTGCGGTGGAACTTCACGCGGTCGACTTTCACTTCTTGATCGTCTTCGCGGGAACCGAATTCCACGTGACCGCGATGGCCGAGTTCTCGGCGGTGGCTGCAACGATGGTTGCAATCCTCCATGCCCATCAACGGGTGGTGGTTGCGGATGCGATTCAGGTTGCGGTGGATCTGTCGTCATGGCAGCTCCAGTGGCATCTGGTTGCTCATCTTGTGGCGGTTCTTCAATGGTCGGCGCTGCTCCAATGGGTGGCGAAGTCATCTACGGAGCTCCAGCTGCCAGTGCCATCTATAGCGACGGTTCAATGGAATCTTCTCCAGTGATCACAACAGAGCCAGCAGTAGAAGCGTCTTCTTCAGAGGGCGTCATCGAAGCCGAAGCATCGCCATCTGATGTGGAAGTTGACACACCTGCTGTTGATCCTAACGCTTTCATTATCCGCAACGGAAACGCTCGCGGCTAAACCGATCAACTTCTCACGAAGTTCGAATCATTGCGGCCTGTCGGTTTTCCGGCAGGCCGTTTTTTAATGCGCGGCGGGATGCCGCATTCGAGAGCCGAGGTTGCGGGCGAACAAATAAAGCGAAACTAGCAGCCGAAGACTACTCCGTGGGCTTTGAGGTAATCTCCCAGAGCACGCCTCGCGTCTGGCTTGGTTCGATAAACGTTGCCGACCCATTGTTGGGAGCAGCATGAGGCTCATTGGGTTTCGGGCTCAAGCCGTACTCGCTCAATCCCTCCATCGCGGCCCCAATTTCGTCTTTCGTTTGCCAACAGAGATGGTGCAGTCCCTCACCTCGCTCGTCAAGAAACTTTGAAATCGGATGCGATTCGCTCAATGGTTCAACCAGTTGAAGTTCAACGTTGCCCATGTCCAAATGCGTCAATCGTACGCCCGGCCCATCAAGAACCTCGCTATACAGGAGGGGTAATCTAAGCGTATCGCGATAAAATTTGAGCGCATCTTCTGTGTTGCGAACCGCAATCGCGATATGATCGAGCCTGTTAAACATATTGGATTCCAGATTTTTACTGACCAACCCGTGAGGGAAAAAAGATTACCAACACGAATTTTGAAATAGCGATTCTTCCAGGCGACGGAATCGGGCCCGAAGTTACCTCAGAAGCCGTTCGAGTCATCAAGGCCGTCGCCGAGCAACTCGATGGTATCAGCTTCACTTTTACCACACAATCTGTCGGCGCGGGTGAGTACCTTGCCAGCGGCGATCCGCTTCCTGAAATTGCGTTCGACATTTGCAGACGCGCCGATGCCGTCCTGCTGGGGGCGATGGGCATGCCTTCGGTTCGCTGGCCGGATGGAAGAGAGATGACTCCGCAGATCGACCTTCGTGAGCGACTTGATTTGTACAACGGGCTGCGACCTATTTATCTCTACGCCGCCGAAGACTCGCCGCTAAAAAAATATCAGGCCGGCGAAATTGATTTCGTTATCGTCAGAGAAAATACAGAAGGTCTCTTCGCCGCACGAACTGATCCACAAGAACAAACGCGTGAAGAAGCAAGAGATATCATGCTGATCACACGCAAAGGTTCGCTAAGAATCTTTCGGGCGGCTTTCCATCAAGCCATGCAACGTAGAAAGAAAGTTACGCTGGTCGACAAAGCCAATGTATTGCCATCGATGGTTTTGTTTCGTGAGATCTTCAAAGAAGTCGCTGCCGAATTTCCGGAAGTCGAAACGGAAGTCGTCTATGTCGATGCGGCTTCGTTGTTTCTCGTTCAGCGGCCAGAAACTTTTGACGTGATCGTTACCGAGAACATGTTCGGTGACATTCTTTCTGACTTAGCCGCCGGTTTGGTTGGCGGGATGGGCATGGCACCATCAGGCGACCTCGGAGACGACTGTGCTGTGTTTCAGCCATCACATGGGACGGCCCCTGATATCGCAGGGCAGGGCAAAGCCAATCCCGTGGCGACGATCCTTTCGGCGGCGATGATGCTTCAGTGGCTCGACCATCCAGAAGTCCAGCGTGGCGGTGACATGATCCAGTCCGCAGTTAGAGCAGCGCTTGCTGATCCTAGGACGCGGACTTGTGATATGGGTGGCCAATTGGGAACCCGTGAAATGGGCGATGCAATCCTTGCCCATCTCAATTAGTCCGGGAGAATGACGCGATGCAAATCATTGACCTGACTCTGACCATGCACCCCGACATGCCGGGGGTCGATTGGGAACCGGCTCGAACGTTGGAAGACGACGGTTGGAATGCGAGGACGTTGCACATTTATTCGCATAGCGGAACTCACATGGACGCGCCACTGCATTTTGGGTGCGGTGATCAAGCCACCATTGAGCAAACTCCTTTGACAACCTGTTTGACGACCGCTCATGTTGCCCGAATGATCGATCCCGATCCTTCGGCCTTGCTGAACGTTGAAGATCTTGGTGGCGTCGCTGACAAGTTTCAATCTGGCGATTCGCTTCTGCTGCATACCAACTGGAGTGCCCACGTCGGCAACGCCAGTTTGTATCGAGATCAATTGCCTCGAGTCTCCGAAAATCTCGCGCATTGGTGCGTTGATCAGGGGGTCGCCGTCTTGGGTGTTGAACCGCCATCGGTTGCCAACGTTCTGGACTTGAAAGAGGTCACGCGAATCCACGAAATCCTGCTTGGGGGCGGTGTGACGATCGTTGAGGGCTTGACCAATCTCGACCGTCTTCCCGATCGCCCTTTTATCTTTGGTGCAATGCCTTTGAAGATCCTTGGTGGCGACGGCGCTCCGTGTCGAGCGTTTGCAAGCCTCGAAGATATCGCTGTTCGTGCGAGTGAAACCCAAGATTCTGGAATCGTATGAACAACGAACTTATCCAACAACTACCACCCGAGTGGCCGGATGAACTCACGGGCCCGATTCGAGAAAGCTTGCTCAGCAGCGGCCGAACGATTGTTGTTCTCGATGATGATCCAACGGGAACGCAAACCGTTTATGACGTTCCCGTTTTGACTTGTTTTGATGTTGAAACTTTGGCGCAGGAGTTGGCAACTCAACCGCCGCTGCTTTTTTTGCTGACGAACTCTCGTGCCATGACGGGAAGCGAGTCAAAGGAACTTCACCAAACAATCATCGCGGCATTGAAGCAGGCCGCAGTTGCGACCAAGCGTGAGGTTGAACTTATCAGCCGCAGCGACTCAACGTTGAGAGGTCACTATCCGTTAGAAACTGACGTCATCGCTGATCATTGGCCAGAACAAGCGGAGTTGGTGCTGATGATGCCTTTCTTTCAGGAAGGAGTTCGGCTAACGATTTCCGGTCAGCATTACGTTGGAGAAGGTGACGCACTCGTCCCGGCTCATGAAACACCGTTCGCACACGATGCGGTATTCGGCTTTCAAAACTCACACCTGCCCGACTACGTTGAGGAAAAAACCAACGGCCGAGTCTTGGCCAAGGATGTCGTTCTGATTCCGATCGAAGTAATCCGTAACGCTGGCCCTGATGGTGTCTGTCAGATCCTCGATGACGCCCCCGTCGGCTCGGTTTGTGTCGCTGATGGAGTCACCGATAAAGACGCCCAAGTGATCGCCATGGCGGTGGGGCAAAGTTCGAGGACAATTCTGGCTCGTGTTGCTGCATCCTATGTGCGTGCGCGTTCCGGGTTGGCGCAAAAAGAACTGCTCTCGAAGGAGCAACTGTCCAGTGATGGCGAAACCGGCGGCCTCGTCGTTGTCGGTTCCCACGTCCCCAAGACGACTGCACAATTGAATTTGCTTTTAAGCGACAATGCAGCATGTACTTCCGTCGAACTGTCAGTGGACGACGTTTTGCAAGATGCGGAATTGGCGGTCACCTCGATCAAGAGCCTAGTTGAAGACTCTTTAAGATCGGGAAAGAACGTTGTCTTGTATACCAGTCGTAACCTCATTGAAGGCCACGGTGAAAAAGACAATCTCAAAATCTCCCAAACCGTCTCCGCGTCGTTGGTTGGAATCGTTCAGCAACTAAAAGTTCGTCCTCGATTTCTGATTGCCAAAGGCGGCATCACGTCAAGCGACATTGCCACCAAAGCGCTTGGGACCAAACGAGCCTTGGTTGCCGGTTCGATTTTGCCCGGCGTGCCAGTATGGAAATTGGGCGATGAGACTTTGTTCCCTGGCATTCACTATGTCATTTTTCCTGGCAACGTCGGTGGTGACGATGCCTTGCTGAAAGCCTTTCAAAAGTTGAGTTCATAACGATCGAATCGACATGACAAATCAAAGACCATTACGTGGTGTGTGTGTTGGGGCCGGTTACTTCAGCCGATTTCAGTATGATGCGTGGAAGCGGATCGACGGTGTCGATATCGTCGCCAATTGCAATCGCACGGTTGGCAAAGCGGAAGCGATGGCCAGCGAGTTTGGGATTCCTGCCAGCTATCCCGTTTCAGATTTTGAAACGATGTTGGTCACCGAGAAACCGGATTTCGTCGACATCATCACTCCACCTGAAACGCACTTGGAACTTTGTCGAATCGCTGCGGATCACGGCGTCGACATCATCTGTCAGAAACCTCTGGCTCCGACCTGGGATGAAACGCAAGAGCTGATCGCGTTGATCGAGCAAAGTAACGTTCGTTGCATGGTTCACGAAAACTGGCGCTGGCAACCGTGGTATCGAGAGATCAAAAAACTTCTCGACGATGATGCGATCGGAGACGTCTATCATTGCCACGTGATGTGTCGCATGGGAGATGGTTGGGGCGAGGATGCCTATCTTGCGCGGCAACCATTCTTTCGCGACTACGAGCGACTGTTCATTTTCGAAACGGGCGTGCACTTTTTGGATACGTTTCGGTTTCTGTTTGGTGATGCAAAATCGATCTACGCCAAAACTGCGAGACGTAATCCGGTCATCAAAGGAGAAGACAGCGCGCTATTGGTTTGTGAAATGAACCGTGGCGTGACGGCAGTGCTTGATGCCAACCGGTACAATGAATCCGACTCAGAGAACCCGCGTTACACATTTGGGACGGTTCGAGTTGAGGGATCCAAAGGTCACTTAGAACTTGACTTCGACGGCGGGATCTCGATCAAGCTGCTTGGCCAAGCTTCGGTGCGACATCAATACAGCCCGTCGGCAGATGGATTCGCTGGCGATTGTGTCTTTGCCGTGCAGCAACATTTTGTGGAGTGCATGTCAAACGGAAGTCAGTTCGAAAGCACCGTTTCTGACTACGCCCATTCGGTTCGGCTGGTCGAGGCTGCCTACGAATCGGCTGCCAATGGTAGCGTCGTGACCATTCCGTCAATGGAAACGTCATGATCATTCCGTTAATGGAAACGCCATGACCATTTTCATGCCATTGATGCGTTATCTGTCTCGTTGCGACGAATTATCGCGAAAGCGTAGCCAGCGAAATTGTCGTGATCCCGAAACGCGTTTGCGATTCGTTCGAACTGAGCCGGAGTCCTCGCGATCTCGAACGCCGACGGCGGAAGACTGTTGGGCTCCATTGAGCCCCACAATCGGTTGACGGCTGTTTCCACCGCAGCATCGCGGTTGCCAGTTCGGATCTGTAGGTCGATCAAGGCTTCGGCGGCTGCGGTTTCGTGGTACTGGCCTTTCGCGACGTCTGCTTTTTTCGCAAAGTGATCGATTGCCGATTCAATTTCTTGGCCGGTCAACGCAAGGAACCAAGCTCGCGAATCGTCGTAGAGGTTTTCAAACGGTGGATCGCTGGCGAATTGAAAATCTTCACCAAGTCGAGTTCCATAGTTTGCCAGAGCGAGAGCTTTCTGGTGGTCAGCCGCCGTCACAGTTTGCCGGGCGATCCTAGTGACTGACGCCAAATGCGTTGCGTCAATGTGGTGGCCGCCTTCACGGACGAGCCAATCGTGTTGCTGCAGAAGTTCGCCCAAGGAAGCAGATTCGTCGACGGATGATTTTACTTTGCCGACATGTTCGATGACGTTAGCTCGAAGTTCATCATGGAAGTGATTCAGCAGAACGGATGCGAGGCCAGAGATGGTTTTGCGATCGAATTGCATCGCGTGAACGTCGAAGGCCGTAATGCCGTTGCAGGTTCCCGCCTGTTTCAACATCACGCCATAGCCATACAGTGGTGAAACTCCGTGGTTGAATGCGAGCTCGATAACCGATCCGAAGTTGTCTTCAGTGACTTCGACGCTTTTAATAAGCTGCTTTGCGAGATCTTCATCGCCGATTGGCTGAAGGTAGACCCAACCATCATTCAAATTTCCGTCAGCGAAGTGAAGATTGGCAACTTCTCGACACGCTTCTAGCAGGCCGTCTTCGAGCTTGTGTTGCGTTTCGTTGTCTAACGGCGGATCATCATCGCTGTGCAGTAGCGGCAGACTCAGAGATTTTCGGATCTCCATTTTCAGAACATCAAACAGTCGGTGGTATTCGCCCGATTCGCGGAAGTGCGTCTTGAGAAACTCAAGCGACGCATCGATGCTGGTTGAGGAAGCGGTATCGAAATTTTTCCACGGCTCTGATGTATTCATGATAGTTCTTCGTGATCTCAGTTTCGTTGTCGCCGAACGGTTGTGGCAAACATCGATATAATGGTTTAGCCTTTGGCAGTTATCGAAAACAAATCGAATCCAACCCGGAGCTGAATTGTACTGGTTCTCAACGCTGTTATTGCTGGTTCCAATTATTGCCGGAGTCATCTGCATCGCGATAGCGGCCTCATGGACTCATCGGGCTCCAACGATTGGAGAATCTGCCATTGTTGTTGGGTTTGTCGTCTTGGCGCTTATTGGTCCAATTTACATTTTGCTGAAAGACGGAATTCGTGAGGGGCATCCGTTGGATGACTAACGAAAGCGACAACGTCAGAAAGTCCCCGCCCACGTTGGTCATCGTTCATGATGACGCGCAACGATGGAGCAGAGAATTCGAATTGGCTGGCTTGGAAGCAAGTTGCATTGAGCTCGAACCTTCAAATGTTTCGCTTGTTTGCCATCGTAAGTTAGCTGACTTCATCGGCGAGCTACTGACCGGAAGGATTGATGCAGTTCTTCTGATGACAAGTCTGGGAACTGAACTGTTGAGAGCTCGGGCGATTGAAACAACAGATGAAACCCGATTCCTGAATGCTCTCCAGGATTGCCAACTTATTTCCGGGAGTTCGGCGACCACGAAATTGCTCCAAGAATGGGGCCTTGCTCCGACTTTGGAAGCCAGAAAACTATCCGGTTGGCGCAGTACTTTACAGTGGTTGGAATCGGAAATTGAGCTCAGCAACAAGCGGATTGCAATTGAATCGACGCTGCAGGACAGCGGATTGATTGCCGGGTTGGAGTCGCGAGGCGTACGCGTGCGAAAAATGGCACCGCTTGAATCGCAGCAAGAACTTGCTGGGCGAATTGATGCCGCATTGTCTTCCCGTGGCAGAGACACAATATTGGTCGTTCCGTCGGTGGGTGCTGCCAGAGCTGTTTGTGGTACTTTGGTCGCAGCCCATTTGACGAAAGAGACGCTGGGACATCATATTGTCGTGGCCTTCGGTAAGGACGTTGCCGACTATTTGTTGCAAAACGGTATCGATGTCAACTTCACAACTGATGGCGAATCTCAAGTATCAGCGGCGAAGCAACTTGCTTCCAACCGCGAAACAATCATTGCGAGAAAACAGAACTTCCTGATGAACATGTCCGGCCCAAACGCTCCTGCGAACGATACGAATGCTCCCTGGTACAACAGTCCGTTTATGAAGGCCTGTCGCGGCGAACCGACGGATGTGACTCCGGTTTGGATGATGCGTCAGGCGGGACGTTACATGAGCGAGTATCGCGAAGTTCGCGAGAAGATTTCTTTTCTTGATTTGTGTGCCAATCCGCAACTGTGTAGCGAGGTCATGTGCACCGCGGTCGATCGTTTGGGGGTCGACGTCGCAATTATATTCTCTGACCTGTTGCCGATACTGGTTCCGATGGGCTGCGATCTGGAATTCGTGAAAGGCGATGGGCCGGTGATTCACAATCCCGTTCGCAGTGCTGCCGACATTGATCGTATCAAGCCGCTGGAATCCAACGATGAACTTCAGTTTGTGATGGATACCGTCACGCAAACGCGTGCGGACTTGCCTGCCGATATGCCACTGATCGGATTTTCGGGCGCCCCGTTTACGCTCGCCAGCTACATGATCGAAGGAGGCGGCAGTCGCAATTACGCTCATGCGAAAGCGCTGATGTTCGGTGATCAAGGAGCCTGGAATGAGCTCATGCAGCGGCTCACTGATTCGATCGTGATTTATTTGAAGGGACAGATCGAAGCAGGCGCTCAATGTGTGCAGCTTTTCGATTCTTGGGCGGGCTGTTTGAATGTGCAACACTATCGTGACTACGTGCTTCCATTCGTGCAGCAAATCATCCAGCGGTTGCCGGAAGAAGTTCCCGTGATCAACTTCGGAACTGGAAACCCCGCATTGCTACCGCTCTACGCTGATACGAAAGCTTCCGTCATCGGTATCGATTGGCGAGTCCGGCTTGATGAAGCTTGGGAGACCGTTGGCCACGACAGGGCAGTGCAGGGCAATCTTGACCCGACAATTCTGCTGACGGATCCCAAGACGATTCGAGCTCACGTCAAAGTTGTGTTGGATCAAGCCGCAGGTAGGCCCGGCCACATTTTCAATCTTGGTCACGGGATATTGCCGCAAACTCCGGTTGATAACGCCATCGCGCTTGTGGATGCGGTGCATGAATTGAGCCAGCGGTGAAATGCCACGCGAGGTGTGTCGGCCTGTTGGTCTGACAGACCACCGGGAAATTAGGACGGGCGTCGCCGAATCCTATTCCAGCCACGTTGAAGCAGGCTTGCTGGCGATGCCGCAATTGGCTGATAGTCAAGAAATCGATCGAGATCTTCTGCCAGTTCTGCCGCCGAAGCGTAGCGGTCTGAAGCATTTTTTCGAAGGCATTTCAGGCAGATCGTTTCTAGGTCGACGGCAACTCTTTGGTTCCGTTTTCGTGGAGCAACAGGATCTTCGTTTAGCAATCGCTTCAATGTCTTGATGTGGTCGCTGCGGCAACTAAAAGGAGGTTCACCAACGAGGCAGTCGTACAGAATCGCTCCGAGAGACCAAACTTCTGCTGCCGCGTCCAACGATGTTGGGTCGGCAACAACTTCAGGCGCTCGAAAGCCTAGATCGTTTGAGCATTCGTCCATTTTTGACGAACTCTTTGGACGAAGCGTCGCGACACCAAGGCCCAGAATGTGCGGCCGTCGATCGGTGTCCATGATGATGTCGGATGTTTTCAGATCACGATGAAAAATCCCGGCATTGTGAAGCCGATGGATGCTTTCAGCAATTGATTTGACGGTTTCGGCGGCTTCGCGGTTTGACAGTGTGTTTGAAAGGATCAGTTTTGAAAGACTGTTGCCTCTCAAATACTTCATCGCATAGAAGTACCGACCGTCGACCTGACCGACATCGAAAGCCGAAATGACATTTTCCTGATCGATGACTGCTGCGGCTCGACATTCATTCCGAAAATCACCGATCAACTTGTCGATTTCATTTGCCCCAAGGTCTGCGAAAACTTTGGAGCGAATCATGTTCACGGCCACTTTTTCGGGTGCCCCTGACTGCCGCGCTAGGTAAACTCGCCCTGTTTTTCCCTGTCCAAGAACTCTGGTTAGCTTGTAGTTTCCGAATGTTTGAGGAAGTAGTTCGTGGTTGGGGCTATCTTCGGATTTCGTTTCGATCAGACTTTTCGAGAACGTGACCAAACGATCAAATTCGGCTTCTTTAAAAAGCTTGTCAGGGAAGTCGAATTTTTGATTTTCACTCACGGTCATCTTTTGGATACATGTCGTCGTCGAGTAAATCTTCGAACGTTGATTTGAAACGTTTGCGAATTCGCGATAATGCCAGATACACAACGTTGTCTGTAACTCCAAATGTTTCAGCGGTGTCTTTGCGATCTTTTTCTTCAACTGTGATCGCCCAGAAAATTTTCCAGTCTCGAGTTGAAAACTCATCCTGAACCATTTTCATTGCTTGTCGCACCAAAACGGCTCTCTCACTTAGCTCCGAATGGCAGCTGTCTTCCAAATTGTCATCAACATTGTCCACGACGCCGGAAATCAGATCATGAGCATCCGAGCCGCCTAAAGCGTCGACAACGGAAGCCTTACGGAAATGGTCCCGACATTTGTTGTCAACGATCACACGTAACCATGCTCGAAAAGATCCTTCACGTTTGCGGCGGAAGCCCGCAATGCTGTTGGCGACTGACTTAAAGACCTCCTGCCCGACGTTTTCTGCGTCGGCCGGAGACAAACTCCAGTGATTCCGACACCTTGAGTAAATCATCGGGGCATACAGCTCAACTAGCGTTTCCCAAGCGGGATCGTCGTTACTTTTGGCGCGATCCAACAGGGAAAGATTGGTCGATTCAAGGTCTTTACCAGCAGTAACGTTTTTCTCTGTCATCGATTTGCGGCAGCAATTAAAGACTGGGAATAGAAGGGCAAAACCATCAGAGCAGGCGCGTAACGAAATTATACACGGATGTATGACAGATTCGAACGTTATATGAGTGTCGGCATTGATCGTGTCGGTATTGCGTAAAGTTTTCTGCCACCTCCAAACCAGAAGCGAAGCGATGATTGCCAAAAATTCCAAGGAATTAACTCAGTTGCAACAGGCTGCCATAACGTCCACTATCCCGGGTAGCGATATGTTGACGCAATCGCAATGGAACGAGACTGCGGAAACGCTGCGGCTTACAAATCGTGAAACACAGGTATGTCAAAAGTTGTTCGAGGGAATTACTCGCAACCAAATAGCGGAAGATCTTGGTATTAAGCCTAGAACCGTTCGGCACTATATGGAGCACATCCACGAAAAGTTGGCTGTTAAGAATCGAGTTGGTGTCGTGCTACGCATCATTCAGCTGCGTGACGAGCTGGGAGACACGCATGTTACTGCGAGTCCAAGCCCGGATCAAAATCAAAACTAGTACTTTCGAACGACAGCCAAGCCTCTTCGAGCTAAGGAGGGGCTGTCGCAATTGCGCAATTGATGCAACCGACTACTCGTGTCGCAAAGCTTCGATTGGATCCATTCTGGCAGCCCGAATCGCTGGATAGAGTCCGAACAGGACACCAATGATGACCGAGATCGAAAAGGCCAGTGGAATCGACAAAGGCACAATTTCTGGCTGCAAAGTTTTGGCAATGTCTGGGAGTTTGGCGTAGGTGTCAGCAGCAAACGTGTACGTTAGCCAGCGCAGTCCGATAACGAGAAACGGAAACACGACGCCCAAAAGCACGCCGATGATCCCACCGACGACCGAAAGAGAGATCGTTTCTACCAGGAATTGATTGGTGATGTCGCTGCGTTTGCCACCAAGTGCTCTTCGAATACCGATCTCTCGCGTTCTTTCGGTGACCGTTGCGAGCATGATGTTCATGATGCCGATGCCGCCGACAACCAAAGAGATTGCGGCTACGAACCCAAACGCTACCATCAACATTAAACGAGTTGCTTTGGCTTGCTCAAGGAGTTCGTACGGCACAATGACCGCGATATCCTGACGTTGTGGATCGTTCATTCGCAGTGTCGCTTCAATGACTTCAGCGGTACGAGGAACTTCTTCAGGAGACTCAACTTCGATCGTAATCTGTGTCAGTTCGAAAACTGACCGGCTGAAACTGCCAGACGCTCGTTTGACTTCTTCGTCTCCCATCTTGGCCCGCATCGTCGTGATCGGGATGTAGATATCGAGGGAAAAGTCTTGTGCTGCGAGCGATCCACCAATCGCGGCTGTCGCATTTCGTGGCTCGAGCACGCCGATGACTTTGAAGTACTCCTTCTTTTCCGGAAGGTAGACAGGTTTTTCGAGAGGATCTTCTGACGGGAACAGCTTGCGAGCCAAAACGGCTGCGATCACGCAGACGGAATCGTTCGTCGCCATGTCTCTGGATGAAATGAAACGACCACGGGCAGGCTTGAGTTTCGTAACATCCGCATAAGCGGGCGAGCACCCAACGAGGCGTCCATCGATTGGCGTTGCGTTTTGGTTACCAGCGTAGATGAATTTCTGAGGCAGCTCGCGAATTGGCACCACCTGTTCAACGGTTGGGATTGTGCTCTCGATCGTTCGCATTTCAGCACGCGAGACACCGAACATTTCGACCGTCCGCACGCTGGCGCCGGCTTCGTCGGGCGGCTTGATCGATCGAACGATGATGTTTTCGGCACCTAAGTCTTCGATCTGTTTTTGCGCGGCTTGGCTGATCCCTTCTCCAATCGCCAGCAACCAGATTACGCCGGCGACTCCGATGAAGATTCCCAAAATCGTAAGCGCCGATCGCATCGGGTGAAGCAGCAGGCTCTTGAGGCCCAATATCCATGTGCGGAGTGAGAGCATTTAGTTTTCCTCGTCCGCTTGATTTGCCAAGTGAGCGTTCTTCGAAATCTCTTCGATTTCCTCCGCCGTATAGGTTTTGCGATCCTTGATTTGTTCGTCGACCACAACTTCACCGTCTTTGAGCCGAATGATTCGTTTCGCATGAGCAGCGACTTCGTCCTCGTGTGTCACCATGATGATCGTGCGACCCTCATCGTTTAGCCGCTGGAACAGTGCGAGGATTTCTTCGGTCGTGACGGAGTCAAGGTTACCCGTTGCCTCGTCAGCAAGAATGAAATAAGGATCGTTGACCAGCGACCGTGCGATTGCGACACGCTGCTGTTGACCACCAGAAAGCTGAGTCGGTCGGTGGCCAAGTCGCTGTCCAAGGCCAACCATTCCCGCCAGCTCCGTGCTCTTTTTTCGCGATTCGCGATTGAGTCTTCCCATGTAGTACAGCGGAACCTCTATGTTTTCGACAACGCTAAGCTGAGCGATCAAGTTGTACGATTGGAATACGAATCCAATTCGCGATGCTCGGATGCCAGAAAGGTCATCGTCTGACATTTGAGCAACGTCGTCTCCGCCGAGCATGAAAGACCCGCCGGTTGGGCGGTCGAGACAGCCCAGCAAATTCAACAGCGTACTTTTCCCGGAACCTGACGGTCCCATGATGGCAACGTAGTCACCTTCGGGAACATCGAACGAAACTCCGCGCAGAGCGCGAACCGTTTCACTTTTTAGCACATAGTGCTTTGTGAGATCACGAATCTGTGCCGCGAGCTTCGGTTTGGTTTCAGTGCTTGATGACATGGAGTTCTAGTTTAGTTGAAAGATGCGTGAGGACATTGTCGCTCTGCTCTCCGAGATGATAGCGGACGGGGGTGATAAGTTTCCATCGGTAGAACTCAAGGCGAAGTGTTACTTGCGAATCCGCTTGGAGAACCGAGCGACATTGAGACTATCGGCCGCCTCCGCCTGTGGGTCGTCCGCCGCCTCCGCGTCCTCCTCTGCCTCCGCCGCCCCATGACTTCATGGCTTTCTTCATCGCTTCGACAACTTCATCTTTTGAGATGTCACCATCGCCATCAGTATCAGCGGTTGCGGCCCATGATTTGGAACGATCGTCCAAGCCAGCGACTTCGTCTTTGTCCAATTTTCCATCACTGTTCTTGTCACTGCGTTGCATGACAAAACCTGCGATCGTTGCCGCATCAGGACGTCCGCCGCCTCCAGCTCCTCCGCCTTGAGGGCGACCACCGCCAGCCTTTGCCTCATCCTTCGTTTCTTTTTTGGCATCTGCGACTGCAGCTTCAGCTTGATCTCCTGAGATTTCAATTCTCTTATCGAGCTTCACTTCAGGTAGCTCCATGAGATCTTTGTTGGCACCAGGATTCATGACGACATTTTCGCCTTCCTTGAGTCCCGACAGGATCCAAGCCATTTGAGAATTGTTTCCGCCGACTTCGACTTCGCGAGTTTCGAAACCGCCGTCGTCGTTCTTGACTAGACAAAACTGTTTCTCTTGAACGCCGTAGATGGTTTGGATCGGAACCATCAATGCATCGGCTTGATACTTTGATTGAATGAAAACGGACGCATTCATGCCCGGCTTAAGCGCTTCTGGAGGATCGATGATGCGAACCTTGACTGCGTATTTACGAACCGAAGAGCCACCCCAGCCGGCTGATTCGGCATACTGATTGACTTTCGTTACGACGCCCTTGAGAGTTCGGTCCGTCAGAGCATCCACTTTGATGGAAGCTGGCATGCCAGTTTCGATTTGCGTAATGTTCTGCTCGTTGATCAACGCTTTGACTTCCATTTTGTCGATGTCGGGAAGCCGAATCAAAACTTGTGATTCGCGAACGTTGGCTCCTTCTTCCAAAATCCATTCGTCGCCACCTCGCCCGCGTTGTTCTTTGGCGTACACGACCTGTCCGGAGATTCCTTCCGGAACGACGACTTCGCATTTCTTGATCATCTCTTCAATTTCGGCCATCTGGTTTTCCTGAACCCGAAGAGCATCTTTTTCAGAATCCAATTTCACTTTGGCTGCTTCGATGTTGCTTTCGAGCTGGACTTTTTCCTTTTCGAGCGTGTACTTTTCGAGCACAGCCTTGTTTTGTTCGGCCATCGTTTTGATGTTTTTGTTACGCTTAAGATTGAGCTCCGCACGTGTTACCGCAAACTCATCCGCATCAAGTTGTCTTTGGGTGATGAATCCTTTGGCTTGCAGGGCCCGGCTATGATTCAGGACATCGTTGGACTGTTCCAGTTCGGATTTGGCTGTTTCGATCAAGCCATCGGCGTCAATGATCTGGTTTTCAAGATCCATCTCCAAAGCCTTGTAGGTTCCTTCCATGTACTCGGTCAACGTCGTCTTAGCAGTTTTGAGATTGGCATCCGCCTGAATAACAGTCGCCTTCGCGTTGGCGACGGTAATCCGCTGACTTTCACGTTCCTTTTCAAACGCCGTCGAATCCAACCGAACCAAGAAGTCACCTGCTTTAACGCGAGTACCTTCGGGAACGAGGCTAATGACAGACAGCTGGCCATTGCGAGCACGAACTTCGCAGCGGATCTCTACGTTTTCGCTACTTTGAATTTCGCCTTGATCGAGGACCTTGGCGACGAAGTCACCTTTTTCGACCGTCGCCATCATCAGGTTCAAATTTGGTTTGGCTGGACCGCTTTTGTAGTAGTACCAAGCAATCGCACCGATAACAGCACAGATCACGGCGCCGATAAGCAGCAGTGACGTTACGACGCCACGACGTTGGGGGATTTGGCGTTTCATTCAGGAACTCAGACAATCGGAATGGAAAATGAAGACGAGGAAGTTAAACAGAAAGTCTAACTGAAAAAAGCAGATTCCCATTGAAGAAATCGGCTCACGAGGCGTTGCTATCTCGCAAAAACAGGGCTATCGGGGCCAAGTTTACCGCGGCATGCCGGCGTAACTCGAAGGAAGCCTTCAACCGTCATTGAACCATTGAATCAACGGCAAGTTCCGCAAATAGATTCGCTGGGATGCCGCCACCGTAGTCACCTGAACAAGGCAGGCGCAAAAAAATCCCCTTCGTCTCATCCACGAAGGGGACATGAACCGTCGGAATACGTGGTTCGGTTATATATGTAAAGGATTGGCACTCGAGCCGACCAAAGATGAATCCTTGGTAAATTCGCTACAACCGTGAAGCTTTCACGTTTGGCTCGTGTGATCCGGTCCCTGTTTAAGCTGATTTTTGATCACAGCTAAAACCAAGGCCGTCGATTGCCTTTTTTACTTTTTCAAGTGCTTCTGGATTAACGTCACCGTTAAGGATCAACGTCTTACCATTAAGATCAAACTCTACACCCGGTAGAGCCAGTTCGTCTAATGCTTTACGAACTTTGGCGCCTCAGCCGCCTGGTCATGCCATACCTGAGATTGCCAGGCTGACCGGAGTCGTGCCTGTTGTAGCTGTCTCTGTGCCAGTGTCTGCAGGAGTGCTCATGCTAGTGTCAGCTGATGAAGTATCAGCTTCCGTCTTAGCAGGCGCTTCTGCACCACCGCAACCGAGACTCGCTACGCTGACTGCTACCATACAGGCAACAGCAACAAAGCGAATTAGTCGCATGTGATTCTCCTAATTGAGATAAATAATTGAGTCCACTTCTGTGAAGTGAACCTCATTCATGACTTGTCGGCTCAATGGAATCGCCCATTGACCGAAAAAGACATCGAACGATCAGTGTAAGCAATTCAACCCGCGGTGTAGCGATTGCGTCGTCAGTTACCGGCGAAAACAGGATAAATTGTCTGAATTTGTGGTCCTGCATCCCATTTTTGGGCGATTCAGCTAGGCATTTCCAAAAAAATCGTTGGGCAGCCACATTCGAACTCGGGACGTGACACAGATTCTTCGATGAATTAAGTTCCAAAACAGGCCTTCGTCGGCATTTCTCTTCTTGGCGCAAAATCGGCATTCAGTATCATCTCAGTTCGATTCGGTCGGAGAAATCGCTCGTTTCGATGTTGTTGTAGTATGTAGTGTGACCGTATTGGACCTTGAAAGAAACACGAAGAGCCTGATAGGAAATTGAATTGCAGTGTTCGGATCGCCAGTGTTGGCTCGGATGAACTGCGACAGGGCGAATCAGTAAGACAGTTAAAAATATGACCATCACGAAAGAGACAAAAGCAGAAATCATTGGGGAATTCCAAAAGAATGAAAAGGACAACGGGTCTCCCGATGTCCAGATCGCCGTTCTGACAAAGCGAATCAATAGCTTGACAGAACACATGCGAGCTAACCCCAAAGATTACTCGACACGACGTGGCCTGCTTGGAATGGTCTCTCGTCGCCGTCGTTTGCTGGACTATGTCCGTGATCGCGATCCTGATCGTTACCTTGACCTTCTTGAGCGTCTTGGAATTCGTAAGTAACCAGATTCGTTCGCGGTTTCAAACCGTGAATGTATCTCTAGGCAACACGTATTCGTTTGCTTCCTGTTTCGCATTTCTTATGGCGAGGCAGGGCAGGGCGTAGCCCAAAATTCAACTTCCTGAGTTCAGGTTCCTTCGGCAGGATTTTGTTCGTGCCAAATGGAATGGCCTATTGCGCTTAAATCGTAATCACCGCTGTGGTGTGATTGCGTAATTCTAGCTTTGCGTAGGCGGCTTTTCCGTTCTTTGATGTGTTCGCCGGTCAGGCACACTCTTTTTTGACAGCTGTGTAAATTTGAATTGAATGTAGTCCTGGAAAGGGAATGATTGTGAAAGTAAAAGTAGAAAAGAAAATTGGTGACCAAGTCCTGTCGATCGAGACCGGACAACTTGCGAAACTCGCCGCTGCCGCCGTTGTAATTCAGTATGGAGAAACGGTCGTTCTGTGCTCAGCAGCGACGGGTTCACCGCGACCGGGTTTGGATTTCTTCCCATTGATGTGTGATTACCGCGAGCGCACCTGTGCTGCCGGTAAATTTCCTGGCGGTTTCATGAAGCGTGAAGGCCGACCGACGATGAAGGAGACGTTGACGGCTCGTTTGATCGACCGTCCGATCCGCCCAATGTTTGCCGATGGCTTCAAGGATGAAGTTCAGTGTCAGTCATTCGTGCTTTCGAGCGATCGTCAAAATGATGGCGATGTTCTGGCCATGAACGGTGCCGCAACTGCCTGTTTCATCTCAGCATTACCGTTCCACGAAGCCGTTGCTTCGACTCGCGTTGGACGCGTCGATGGTGAGTTCGTCGCCTTCCCAACCTTCGAGCAACTCGAAGAAAGCGACATGGACATCATCGTTTCCGGTACCGATGGTGCGGTGACGATGATCGAAGGTTTCGCTCGCGAAGTCGCCGAAGACGATATGCTTGCTGCGATTGAATTTGCTCACAGCACGATCAAGGAAGTCCTTGGGTTGATGCATGAGCTTCGCGAGAAGTTCCCTGTTGAGAAGGTTGACTTCGAGTCTCCGACCGATGGCGGACTCTTCGATAAAGTCAAAGCGAAATACTTCGACGGCTTTTCCAAAGCTGTTCTGACAGCTGACAAAAAAACGCGTGGAGCTGCCAAGTCTGAATTCAAGGACAAGGTCATCGCCGAGATGATTCCTGACCCCGAAGCGGACAACGCCATCTGCAAAGACGCTCTCAAGAAAGCACTTTACAAGCTTGAATCATCTGTCATCCGTGAATCGATTCTCGACGGCAAGCGTACCGATGGTCGTGGCCTTGAGGACCTTCGCGACATCGAATGTCACGTCGACGTGATTCCTCGCGTTCACGGTTCGGCTGTTTTCCAACGCGGTGAAACTCAAGCGATGATCACCATCACCCTTGGTACTGGCCGTGACGAGCAGCGTGTTGACGGCTTGCAGGATGAGTACTC
>CALLUY010000090.1 GCA_938010615.1 uncultured Pirellulaceae bacterium
CGCATTCTAATTGATAAAACACGTGAAAATTGAAAAAGCGAAGCGTTCCAATACAAGCCCGACGCGCAAGCGAGGGAGCAGGAAATCTTGGGAAATATCCGCTCGCTTGCGCTTCGGGCTTGTATTTGTGCAACTTCAAAACTCACGCGTCGGGTTGTGACTCGTGTATCAACTTGCGTGACTCCCCGCCCTCCCAAAGGACCATAGGCAGTCAGGAGTCAATTGCCGGAAAAACCGGTGTCTCAAGGTTTGGCACGCAATTCGCAATGAGACCGTTTCAACTATTCACCTGACAGAAACGCATGTTTGTTGTCAGTCGGAATTCGAGCGTTTTTCATTCCAAGGAGTACCAGCGATGAACCATATCGTAAAACGTTTTTTCGTCCTCGCACTGCCACTTTTGATCGCCGGCTCAATGGTCGACGATGGCTACAGTATTCGTGTTGAAAACAAATCCGGAATGGAACTGGAGAATCTTTCGATTGCCAATCTGAACAAAGAGTTTACTTTCGGCGTTTTGTCCGATGGTGAAAACACTGGTTTGGGAAATGCTGATCTGCAGTTTGGCGAAAATTCGCCACGGGAACTGGAAGTTGCCTTTACACCAAAGAATGGCAGCGAAATCGTGAAGAGGACGATTGAGTTACCAAGCCTCGATGACGGAGGCACAATCAAACTGACGATCAATTCCTATCTGGACCTGATCGACAGACCGAAGGCTTAGTTATTCGGGCTCGCAATCGCCACCGCAATAGAGGCAGTTGCTTCTGGTTTTTAAAGTCCTGCGTCCACAGCGAACGCAGGACTTTTTTGCTGGCGACATGCGTCCATCAAGTTTGCCATCTCGGAGATCGATCTCCTCCATTTTTTCGGCAAGCATTTCTTTCGTGAAGCCGCCTCTGGCTTCGAGCATTTCAAACATCGCCTGACAGGTGAGCGCGAGGCTTTCAATTTTGGATTCCAATTTCTCGTGCATGGATTCCGTCTGCTTCGCCGTTCTCTCTGCTGCCCGTAGCGCTTTGTCAGCGTGCTGACTGTTGGATCTTATTTGGCTGTGCTGATAGAGGTCCCAGAACATAGGTGATGCTCCTGAATTGGATTCCGATTCCAGTAGTTGGCTGGTTTACGCACTCTTCGTTCGGATAAACTGAATCTTGGAAAAAATACCACTAGATTCGAATCAACGCCTTACACATACGCTCATAAAATGGAAACCAGAATGAAAAATCCGAACGCGTTTTTATTTTCACTGGCAACAATCAGCATCTTGCTTTCCGGCTGGATTTTGAAACCTCAGGAGAAATCCGACCTTTCAAAAATATCTGAAACAGTGGTTTTGCAGGCAGCGCGAATCGATGGCAGCGGCGCTGGATGGGAGGAGCTTGGCTTCGAAGACTTTGCCAATATCAATTGTAAAGACGACACGTGGAGTTCGGCGGATGGTTTGATCAAGTGCAACGGCAATTGCAATGGTGGCCTTCGCTCAAAAGAACAGTACACGAATTTCGAGATGGTGATGGAGTGGAAGCACCTAAAGCGATCTGGCAACGCAGGCGTTTTCATTTGGTCTCCGAAAGATGTTGTCGACAAGATGAAGCCGGGTGAACTGCCGCAAGGCATCGAGATTCAGATTCTCGACCATGGCTATGCTGAAGATTATGAAAAGAATCAGGGCAAGAAATCGGATTGGTTCACGACCAACGGCGATGTGTTTCCGTGCGGCGTTGCGAAGATGAAGCCGTTTGAACCAGCGGCCCCGAACGGCCAGCGAGCATTCCCTTCAGCCAACCACTCCAAAGGATTTGGGCAATGGAATCACTACTACATTCGCGCGATCAACGGCGAAGTCCGACTATGGGTCAATGGATTCGAAGTCGCCGGCGGCAACGAGTGCAGTCCTGCCAGTGGCTTCATTGCCCTTGAAGCCGAAGGTGCTCCAGTCGACTACCGCAACATTCGAGTTCGCGTTCTGCCGTAGAGGAATTCACCTTTGCATGATGTTCGTCGTCAACGCCTTTGACCGTTCAATGCATCAAAGCCAACGAAGAATACGTTTTCGCCAAAGGGAGTGGGGATTGGAAATGGCTCCATGAAGTTAAGTGATGACCCGGAGCCCAGATTTATGTCGAGGGTTTGAGTCGTTGGACTGGCACTGAGAGCATCGATCCATCTTGGCTCATCGCCGAAGCCGTCATGCGCCATTGGATCCCAGCAATCGGATCGGTGTTCCCTGAGCTCCTGTGCGACTTGAATCGGTCCAATCCTCAACGCCACGATATTTTACCTGAAAAGTGCAGAAATAATGGTACAAGGCTCACTTCCTTGCAGCCAATGATTTGCAATAAGAAAAATCACGATTAAAAATGAAAGACGGCTGCATTCGCGGCGTCTACGGCATGGGAGAAACTTGTTGCACGGACGGTGATCAAGACTTGAGAAGTCATGAATCATTCAATGGGAAAAATTTTGACGGCTGAGCGGAAAGACGCGTCAGCAACGGCCAAGGAACACCGTCGGTTTTATCAAACGGCGCGTTCAATCTGCGGAGATCTGTTCACGGTTCGGTCAGCGGTGTACTGGGTGGATTTTGTTTTTTCCGTTTCGATTGCCTACGTGTTGGCGAGCGTTTTCTTGGCGTTGCCGATGACATCGATTCTCGCTTGGGGGGCTTTCTTTGGGGCCGCGGTGTTTCTTTATCGCGCTTCGATGTTCATCCATGAGATCGTTCATTTGTCCGCGGGAGAGATGATGTTCTTTCGACGTTTCTGGAACTTTTTTGCGGGCGTGCCGATGATGGTGCCGTCGTTCACGTACGAGAGTCATCTGCATCATCACAGCAGTCGCCACTATGGAACGGACAACGATGGCGAGTACCTGCCGCTGGCAAGTGGAACGATCGGCGGCGTGTTCGTGTTTCTGACTCAAGTTTTCTTTCAACCATTGTTGGTCGTGTTCCGCTACGCGATTTGGACTCCGATTTCGTTTTGCCATTCGGGCTTGAGGAAGTGGACGCTGCAACACGCGACGTCGTTGGTGATCAACTTTGAATATGAAAACCACAAGCGTCCGGAGAAGCAGTCTGCGGAAGACACATTTTGGGAGCTGTTTACGACGTTTCGCGTCTACGTGATGTTTGGCTTGGTTTTTCTTGGCACGATGCCAATTGAGCGATTGCCAAAGATCTATTTGTTGGCCGTTTTCGTTCTGGTGCTGAATCATGTGCGAACATTGGCGGCACATCGTTACACGAGCGATGGTTCGACAATTTCGCATCTGGAGCAGTTTCTGGACTCGACCAACATCACCGGCAATTGGCTGACGGAATTGATGTGTCCGCTTGGATTGCGCTACCACGCGTTGCATCACCTTTTTCCAAAGATTCCGTACTACAACCTCGGTGTCGCCCATCGGAGACTGATTCGCGAATTGCCCCAAGATTCGCTCTACCACGAAACGGTGTATCCCAATCTGAAATCTGCGATCAGTGAGCTGCTTCAATCCGTTCGAAAGCAATAATTCTGACTCGATTAGGTTTGGCGCGGTTTGGCGCGAATTTTCAATCGAGTCCGCTTGTCAGCAAAGTGCTCGTCGAAGTCTTCGGCGAAGTTTTCTCTAACGAAAGATTCTCGTGCGTTTACGATTCACGACAATTTCTTTGAGCGGTCAATGCGTTCGATTCGGAAACGATCGAGCGACCATTTAGGGTTGCGCTAAAGCGAAACCATTCTCCTGACGCTTTAGCGCCTTCTTTTCTGTTGCGGCATCGGCAATTTTGCCAGATTCAGTTTTCCCAAAGATCAACGTCTGCGCTTGTTTTCAAACTTTCTCGGTTGCGCCTGAGTTGCGCGCAGGCTTCAAAAAGGTAATCTGAAATGACTGTTCTGAAGAAAAGAAAAATGAATCCTGCGACTCACGTTCCCATCGGACGATGGATGCTCTGGACAAAGAACTGGAAAGTCGCGGCTTGCCGTTTGTGCGTTACGCGGACGACTTCGCAATCTTCGTGAAGTCGGAAGCGGCCGCGCGTCGCGTTTACGCCCGCGGTTGGCTAAGTTACTTTGCATTGGAGCAGGTTAAGAGCACGTTACGGGACTTGGACAAGTGGCTTCGTCGCCGCGTCCGAGCCTGTTATTGGCGTCAGTGGAGCAAGTCGAAGACTCGACTTCGCAAGCTGGTTGCTTTGGGCCTGCCGAAGCGTGTCGCTCGCGGCAGCGCGATGAGCGGCAAGGGTCCGCGGCGTCTTTCCATGACGGCGGGAGTCCAGCGTGCCTTGTCCAATGAGTACTTAACCGAAGTGGGCCTGTTTAATCTTGAGAGTTATTGGGAATCTTTTGCACCCTTGCGACGAACCGCCGGATGCGGACCCGCATGTCCGGTGGTGTAGGAGGGGTCCGCAGCAATGCGGCCCCTATCCTGATACACATTGTTATGTGGCCTTTTCGCGAACGGAGACGGTGTGTTTTGCTATTGATTCGTCGTCAACCAACAACTCAAAAATAAGGTCGCCGCTATGCGGAATTGGGATGTTGGTAACACGAAAAAGTGTGTTCTCAAGGCGACCTGCCGAACTCAGGGTTCGCCGAAAAGTGTTGACAGGTTCGCCACCGGGGGAAATCACGTTCAGTTTGACGTGAGCCTCAGCGTCGTCGTTCCCCGCGTTCTGTTCATCCATCTCGATCTCGTCGTCAATGAAAGCTCCAACAACACAAAGAAGAGGGATTGTTGTGGGAGTTGCTGCAACGATGCAATGATGCGTAACATGGAAAAGGCTAATTTCTCCTGTCATGGCATCAAGCGAAACTGATTGGCAGACGGCGAAGTATTCTAAACGGCGCATTCTGCATCCATCGTGGTGATGTGGTGTTGAGACTGAAACTTAGCGGTGGTGACGAAATCAATTTCAAATGTTTGAGCCAGAGGTTCAATGGCAGCGGAAAACCTGCACGAAACCATACCATCATACGTTTTGGGCGTTTGGAATAGATTTGCAAGACAAATTCCGGCCACCTTCGGAGCAAATGGAAGTTCAGTAATGTTTACCCGCGCTAAGTCAATTAAAAACTCTTCTGAAAACGGATTTGCGAAGTGTTCGATTGAAACGCAAATTGCCGCAAGGCAATTCTCATGTGGAAAACGAATTCCTCGTTCAAATGAGGACGACAAATGTGCAACAAACTCGCGTATGTTGTTCGCAGAAATTTCGCCAGTGCGAATAGCATCAGTCAATTCTTTAACGACGGAGTTTTTGGCGAGTCCTTTATAGAGTCCTGCTGCTGTCGAGTAAAATCCAAGATCGGAAACAAATTCGTCGCTCAGTAGTTGTTGCAGTTTATTCATTTAACGTTCCGTATAAACGATTGGCGTTACAGTTTCACCACCATCTAAGTGTACGTCACCTATTGCGTGAATGCATTCACCAGAAGTTACATCCCACTTGCTGAGTACACGCGGGGTGGGAGAGCCGATTTCTGCTGAACCGGAAAACAAACTCTCCATTCTGCAGATTCGACCAATATGACTGATTTCATTATCGCAGTTCCGGACGTAGACGACAATATCTCCGGTTTTTGCCTCATTTTGCCCGATTCTTCGGTAGCCATCGTCATCAAGGACAAGTTGCCAATCGGAAGGTTGGGGTAAATGTGCGCGGCGAACCGCCCAAACCATTCCCGCGCAATTGTATCCACCGGAGGGCGGCTTCCGAATTTCGATCCAGTGCATGCCGTGTCGTTTACGCAGCACCTCAAAGTTGTTTAGGCACTGCTGCGATGGTTCGGGACCGATGATTGCATCGAGATCGTTGCCAAGTTTCGTTTGGACAACGATTCGCTTCTCGGGAGTCCCAAGTAATCTAAAGTCTTCAAACATGTTGGCCAGATAACGAATTGCGATCTATCGTTGCGTGTTTATGGCATCGCAATTTTGATTTGGTTTAGTACGCACCGATAGATCGTGCGTTGAACTTTGTCGCCAGTGCGACTTCGTGCAGCGCTATTTTAGCTGAGTTGATAGAGAACTTCCAGCGTCAGAATCGTCAGTACCAGCTTGGGCGGTAAG
>CALLUY010000091.1 GCA_938010615.1 uncultured Pirellulaceae bacterium
ACTGGACGCGACCAGGTTGCGCAACTTTCGCATCGTAACCAAGTGCGATTAGTTCACGTTTGACAATTGCTTCAAGCCCGAAGGCGCAGGCAGCTTGGAAGGCCAGAGTTTCGTTCAACAGTTCGTGTTCTTGTTTGAGGACCGGCATTTTGAATCGACTATTGTAATGGCGCAGATCGAATTCTCTGTCCAATTCTTCTTGGGATCGCAGCGAAGTTGAAAACTGCGGAGAGTTGTGCGATTGATTGCGTCCAGTTGGCCAGCCCCCGTCAGGACATCCATGCCGCGAGGCCGAACAGAAGGGCTGTGAACAGGATCGTGGCCATTGGAACGCTCATCAGAATAATTCCGCAGATACCTATCCGATTGAGTGTTGGCATCACGTAGACACGGCGGTGAGCCAGAAAAAGGTATACGGCCGCGATGACGAAGAAGACCATGAAGCCGACAAGACTCCAGATGCTAGTCGGAGGAATGAAGATCATGGGAGTGCAGATGGCGACAAGAAACGTCCAGTAATGCAGCGAAAACGCTACGTGCAATTGGAGGTAAAACTCCCGCTGAAAAACCGCCAAAAGTACCACGGTCGCAAGTGGCGAAAGCAGATTGATGAAGGGGAACAGGAACTGCACGGTCTTCTGGAAATCTGCGTCAGGTTGTACTCCGGGAACGACCGGACCTTGCGAAAACGCCCCTTGCAATGTCATCAAGGCAATCGAAATCGCGCTCACGATGATATAGACCCTCGCCGGTCCGCTGTAAGGAATGCGTTGGCCTTTGCCGAAGTCGACGGTAGCCTGGCCAGGCTGAAACAGAATTCGTTTCATTGTCCGGAAGAGCTTTGAATCCAGTTTGAAGAACGACCCAAAGAAGTCGCCCATCCAATCCTTCATAGGAACCAGACGCGCGGTTCGAGCTTGTCCGCACTGGCTGCAAAATTGGCCATCCAATTCGGCTTGGCAGTTGAGGCAGCGGTTGGTGTCTTTGTCTTGAGCAGTCATGAATTCGCAAGAGCGTGTTGAGTCGCCAACGGTATGTTCAGCGTTGTCCCCGCTTTGATTTCCAAAGCTCAATGTATTGGACGTCGTTTTTGGAATCGGCACCAGGGGTGGTTCGCCCTCTTAGAACATCGCTCTCGAGTTTCGACAACAGTCTTGCAGCAACGTCCGGTTTGGAAAGGTAGAGGTTAACCTGTTCCGCTGAATCATCGTCCATGTTGTAAAGTTGTCCTTCGGGGGCATCTTGCGAAACCGTTTTTTCATTCGGAGAACTCCAACCGCCAGATGCACGTGCCAGAATCAGCTTCCAATTCTTTGATCGATAGGCAAAATGCCCGCTAATTGAGTGATGAATAATTCCGTCTCGGGCGCTCGGATTCGGTTTTCCTTTGAGAGCCGGCAAGAAACTCAAACTGTCTTCGCAGCTATTTGCCGGCGGAGTCACTTGCAAGCAATCGGCGATCGTTGCAAATGTGTCTGTCAAACAAATCATATCGTTGCATTTCGAACCTGCTGCGATCACGCTCGGCCATTTCGCGATGCAAGGGATCCGATGTCCGCCTTCCCAAATGTCGGCTTTTGAACCGCGGAAACCAGCACTGACATGGTGGCCGGCCCTTTGTAGTTCAGGAATTTTCGCTCGGCGAGAGCAGCCGTTGTCGCTCGCGAACAAGACCAGCGTGTTGTCGGAAATCTGTTCTTCATCCAGACAGTTCAAAATGTTTCCTACAACATCGTCGGTCTGCATAACGAAATCAGCATAAGCTCCTAGTCCGCTTTTGCCTTGCCACTGTTCCGTTGGAACGATCGGCGTATGGGGTGCTCCCAGCGGCACATATAGAAAGAATGGTCGTTCGGATTTCGAATGTTGCTTGATGAACTCAATCGATTTCGATTCACAGTCCGGCAGAAAGTTGATGACATCATCATGTTTAGTGACGACGTTCTGTTCAATGATTGCTTTCATGCTGCGAGCATGATGAATTCCGTAGAAATAATCGAATCCCCGAGCGATTGGCCCGTCAGGAGATTTTGCTCCAACAGGCGGAGTAAATTTGAGTGGTTTGCCGATCAGCTCTTTCGATTCATCATGCGGATCCATGAACCGCATGTTTAAATGCCATTTGCCGATCAATCCCGTATCGTAGCCCTGCGATTTGAGGAAGGTGCTAATCGTAGGTCGATCCTCGGGGATGATGCATGGACCAAAACCCTGCACAACACCTTTTTGAAGAGGGGTTCGCCACGCATAGCGGCCAGTCAGCATTCCATATCGAGTCGGCGTGCAAACCGATGATCCCGAATGGGCATCCGTAAAAGACACGCCTTCGTTGGCAAGCCGATCGATGTTGGGAGTCTTGATCTTTCCCAACTCTGGATTGAAGGCTCGTACATCACCAATCCCGAGGTCATCGCAAAGAATGATGACAATGTTTGGCTTGGGGTCGTTCTCTTGCGTGTCTGCAAGTGAAACAGTGTTGGCCGCAAGCAAAATGAGCACGGCGAAGGCGAGTCTTGTTTTCATCTCTAGCAATTCCGCGAAGACACAATGATTAGTCCCGAGTGGCCGTTATCTAGATTGATAGTTGTGATTGTCCTCGACGCATGATGCTTACCAACGATAGGCCCGCGAGTATCAACGCACAAGCGGGAGTCAGGATATCTCCATACCGACAGTAGAACGAATGTTCGCGATTTTCAATCGGAATTCTTAACTCGCAGTCTTGCTCAGAAAAACTTGGCAACGCGTTCACGACGGAGCCATCGGGCCGAACGAGGCAAGAAATTCCGTGGCTGCTACAGCGAACCAGATAGCAATTGTTTTCAACAGCTCGGAATCGCCCAAGGTTGAAATGCTGATTGATCGCAATCTTCGATTCAAACGCAACGCCATTGGTCAGGCAAGCAATCACATCAGCTCCCTCGGATATCAATTGTCGGGAAATCTCAGAGTACATGTCCTCGCAGCAGAGGATTGCGCCGATCGAAACACCCTTCACCGTTCCAATAGGACGGACTTCAGTACCGCGAGAAAGAGGAACTCCTTCCGGGTCCCGGGTATCAATGGCTTGTCCGACCCAATCCCTAATCTGAGGAATACACGACTCAAAAGGAATGAACTCGCCGCCGGCCATCAACTGAATCTTGTCATGACGACCGACTAATTGTTCTGCCGGGTCGAGCAGAAATGCGGAAACGAATCTCGCGGTCATTCGACCTTTGGAGTCCTTTTCACTCCAAGAATATCCTCCGCCCAATAAGTGGCATTGCGGATTCGATAGTGGGCGAAATCGGTAGCCGATTCCCATCGACTTCTTGGCGACCTCATAGTCGTTTGAGAAATCAGCAAGATCACGTTTGTACTTCCCAAAAGCGCACTCGGGCCAAAGGATTAGCTCCGCGCCATTCTTGACCAGCTCCCGAGATCGTTTTCCAAATTCCAAATGTGAAGTCGCGTTGCCAGTCGTTCCCTGTATGAGTCCGACGTTTAAATACTCGCCAGAAAAATTTGATTCGGCGGAACGGAATGAGTTGGTGCGCTGCCAACCGAAGACAAAATTGACGGTCGTCAACAACGCAATTGTCGCGATTCCAACGGCGACGTGCGATCGGCTCAGATGATTTGATTTGACCATCCACGACCACGCCAAGGGAACCAAGCTGGCGAGTAAAAAGACTTGCAAAGAAGCGCCCAAAACTCCAAAGACGGAACACGCTTGGATGAGCGGCGTCGAATCCGCAATCAGCGTTGCAATTCGAATTGGAAACATGGAAGGGTAGATTGACTCCAGAATCAACCATATTAGCGGAGCCACGAAATAGCCGCCTTTCAGATAGCGTCGGGAGATCCACCACGAAAGCGAAAACGCGACGAATATTCCCGCATGTAAAAGGTGAACTGCCTGCGAAGTGTAAAAGATCGTTTCTTCAGAAGCCGGGCTCAAGATTTCAATCGTCGAAGGCATCCAGACATTGGCGATCGCGAATCCAACGTACCCGGTGAGCAACGCATGAAGCAGACAAGGGATCAGTTTCCTGCACGATCCTTGCCAGGCAAGGAATACGCCAAGCCCGACAATACCCAGCAATGACAGTGAGTCGACTTGCCATCCAAATCCACACAACGTTCCAGCGAAAATCGCTGTCACAAAGAACGTGATCAGATGCAACAGGATTCTTCCCAGCCACTTGGATCTGCTTTCACGATCGTTTGATTGTGTTCCCTCAGTGTTCAGCATTGTTGGTTCCAACATAAAAAAAGAAAGGTGCTTGTGTGAGCACCTTCCTTAGATTTTCAGTAGCAATTCAGATGGCTATAGCTTAGTTGCCAGCTCCGCCACCGGTTCCAGGAAACAAAACATCAGTCATATTCACCCGGATAAGGCGATCTTCGCCTTCAATCGTAATGTCGCTGATAGCCAGCGAAGCACCGTCGACTTCTGCCGGAGTTACTTCAAGGTCAGGATCGTCCAACGCGGCCTCGATTGATCCATCATCGAAGGTGTTGATGTCATAGTCGCCATTTTTGAGCAGTAGTGTGATTGTGCTGGCAGCTGGTACGAGTTCCGTCATCTGGGCGATTGCGCCTTGTGTTTCAGGATAGACCGTTCCCGCGGGACGAACCCAAACGTGAATCGGTTGACCCGTGGTGTTTTGAATGCTCAGTTCACCTTTGTTTTGTGGCTTTCCACCAGGGCCACCTACTGCCATCAACTGATCAGCGGAGAGTAACATCGCGCAGGCTGCCACGATGAGAAGTGAAAAAGATTTCATAGTTGTATCTCAATAAAGTAATAGAAGTTGTAAACGCGGCATTGGAAAACGAATCTTAAGCGTTCAGTGTTTAACAGATTCAAATCACCGAATCCCAAACTCAAACAGCACGTCGTCCAATTTCGACGGGCGCATCCTAAGTTATCCATCTAACGCAAGCAACCAAAATAGCCCCGTTGGTGCAACTTAATCTTGACTTCCCTTTTTCATCATGGCCGCTATGTCCGGTGCATTTCACCTATTCAGGGGAAGAGACTGGCGTCTTGGTTTATTGATCACTGATAAGGACGCCAAACATTTCTTCGTTCACAAACTTTTTCACATCCGTCGAGCCATTGTGAAAAGTTTCGAAGGCCCGGTCTTGACCATTTGAAGAGTCGCTAATGTCAAAATTTTCGAGACTGATGTCGCCCTGACTTCCAGATAGAAAATGAATTTCATTCAGTGGCAAGTTCTCAGCAATCGCTGAAGATTTCATTGCCAAATCTGTCGTACGTTTTAAAGGCACTGTGACACGAAACGCTGCCGGTTGCGCGGAAGTCAAAGGTTCGACACGGGCAATGGTAACGTTGTCAATGTAAGCTCCGTTGCCATCTCCCGCGGTGGTTTCGGTGAACATCAAACGGGTTAGGTCAGAGTCTGCTTTGACATAGAATCCAATCCTTCTCCAATTGAGATGACTCAAAACGGACGTCGCCCAACGGTTGCCCCATCGCACCCTAAATTCTTCGTTACTGCCCAGTCCTTGGAAGAAAGGGTCACGAGTCGATTTTGTGTCGAATGAAACGAAGTACGTCGCGCCGTGTTCCGTTGGTACGTCTTGGAAGATTGAGTTGATGTCTTGGGCTGAATTATCCAACGCTAGGAACTTGCGAAAGTGATTGGCTCCTTCGTCTTTTATTTCGTACTGCCCGCGGGACGTCCAGCCACCGACACTGCCGAATTGCTTCCCTACCGGGCTGTTTTCAAAGCTTCCGTTGAGCAAAGAACTGTCGGTGTCGGTGACGGGGACGACACGGATGTTGTCCAGCATTGGACCGATGCCTCCAGTGGGACCGGCGACTCCACGGCCGATCTCGCGAAACGTAAGCTCGACTCGCTCGGCCTGATTGACGTCGACTCGGATTGCCGCCGTCTGCCAAAATCCAGTTCCCGAATATGTGCCGATCACGTTTCCATTCCATAGCACTTGGAATGGATCAGTGCCCTTCACTCCGTCGAACAAACCGGCCTTGAAGTCGAAAGTGATCAGTTGTTTCTCACCCGGCGTTGGATAAATTTGCTGCGTGATCATTCCGCCAGTGGTACTATCCAAGCGAACGATTCTGCCTCGACCTTGGTACTCGAAGGTCGTTGCTGACGCTCGGTACCACCCGGGAAAACTAGTCCGCAATGGGAGCTCTCGCGACGTGTCAAAAATTTCGAAGTCACCATTGGACACAAGGTTTGAATCGAGTTCCGTTTCAACCTGATGGATCCCGGTCACCTCTGATTCGTCTCGAGATTCTCTAACCCATTGCGTCGAAACTTCGATCGTCCCGTAGCCGACTTGGAAAGCGGGACCGGTGAGTGAATAGTTCCCCGGCAAATCAGTCAGAAACCCGAGATAGAACTCATCTGGCTTGTGGCGAAGTCGCAAAAGTAAATCGGTCGCTTGACTCAAATTGGAATTCGTAAAACTATTTTCGAAAACGTAAATTTGAACACCGTTTCGCCGCAGAACGTATTTGGATCGGTCGGTAACGAAACTTCCGTTGTGGCTTGTACTGATGAAAACCGTTTGGAGCTGCGGATTGTAGTCAAAGGAAGCAGTAAACACTTCTGGTTCAATTCCCTCTCGATCGAAGACCAATTCAAGTCTTTCACTCTTCGGGGAAACGCCCACGAAAACATTGCGGTAGCTGACTTCGACTGAAAAGGTTGTTCCAAAAGCTAGGTCTTGATCTGAAGGGTTGAAAATGGAATTTGGCTGAACCGTTTGCGCCGTTCGAATCACCGCGCCTCTTGAGTTCCAGATTTTGATGTCGTAGTTAAACGCAAAACGACTTCCCATCCAACTGATCAATCGGGAACGCTGACCACCGTTGGGAACATTGGTCACGTTAGTAAATTCGATCGTCTCCGGGATTGGGTCCGCTTGCAAATTTAATTGCCACGTGAGGCTGCGTTCTTCGCCAGATGCGTCCCGGGCAAGCATGCGGATCTCATAGTTGCCCGCCGGATAGAAGCGATTTTCGCCGTCGACTTGAGAGAGTTCAATTCTGCGATGAATCAGATTGTTCAGTGGAAAAATCCAAGGACGAGTTACCGGATTCGGGGCGATCGTGGCTTCAAAATATTCCAACGTCAGATCGCTGACAATGTTTCCGGAAAACTCCAGCGGCTCCGCCTGAGATACTTCGATGGTTCCGCCAGAAGCAATTCCATTGATCCGAGCATCACTAAAGTCGATGTTGGTGTCGGTCGCAGTGGAAGTTTCCTGATCCAAATCAAAACTTACTTGTTGATCGGCATAAGAAACGACAATGTGCTCACCGGTCGTTGCGAGCTCGCCGAGGTCCAGTTCAAAGGCTCCATTGCCCAGTGATTTCAGCACGGAATAGACGGCGATTCCCTGCGAATCAGCAGCCGATTGTGCATCAGGAAAACGTGATATCGAAAAATCTCTCGTCGTCAGTTTGGTGGTGTCAATCGAATCCAAAGCGTTAAAGCGAACGCGATAACTTCTGTTGTTGGCGCCGTAACGCTCAACCGTTCCCAGTTCCACCGTGGCCGCTTCGATGCCTCCCAAATAGGGACCGACTTGCGTTCCAACGTATGACGAAATCAATTCCCGCGAACTGTGGTTGAACACGCCAAACAGCACAAGCTCATCAGCCGACTCCAATTCCCCATCTGCTCCACTGTCTTGAAACAGAAATAGCGGACCGCCTGGATGTCCCAAACTCCCAACGGATTCAGAGAGAGTAAGGTCTCCAAACGGAATGTCATCTGCAGCTGCAGCACGATCAGCGCCAGACTCTCCGGGTGCGTCTTGATCCAAAAACAGAAATTAGGTGTTGGAAGATTCGTGGATGTTGACCGCTCTGAGCGTCGTAATGGAATTGGCTCCAAGCGAACGAACGTTGTGATTCGCCGCGGAGACACCGTATTCGGCATAGATCACCGGAAGGTTTCCAAACCCAATCGTATCCTGATGGAGTCGATAACGTTGAGCTTCGATCGGGGCGTCTTCTGTTAGCTCGAAAACGGTGAGGCCGGTGTACGCGCGGAATGTGCCGACTCCGATTGGTGCCGGAGGAAACTCTGGTTCGATGACGATGCTGGTGGTGTTGATCCCTCCGTTTCCATCTCCAAGATGAAAATTGATCTGAATGTCAGAACGATCCAAGCCATTGAAGTACGGTTCATCGCAATGGTCAGATGCCAGTACGTGACGATCGGAGATCAGCGCTCCTACGCATCGAACGTTGTTCGGATTGCCGATCGGTGACAAGCTAACGACGCCAGAGAAGGGAGAGTCAATCGTCGGTGCGACTTCGATTGCCGCCAGCAAGTTTCTCGGCTCAAGTTCGCTGTAACTGAACCGTGAGTTGTTCTTGGAAAGTTGACGATTCATTGTTTCACCAGCCTCAACGGAAACGCACGGATTCTCTCCAATGTACTTGTACTCGAAATTGAATGTGAAGCCAAATAATTTGCAATCGTTTGGCCCGCCGTGGTGAGTACGTTGGTTCCAAGGTCAACGGATCGCAGAGACGGCATAACTATTTCACGCTGATGCCACCTCTTTTTGTGTCAGCGTTAGAGTCGAGAACATAACCACCTTTTCGGAACTTCGTGTAGCGAAATGGAGACGCCTTTTTGTTTTCGTTTAGGCTTAGTCGATCTTCGACTCCCTCAATGAAATCAGGTACCAACTCCACTAACTTGTCAGGATAGCTTCCATTGGTCGCACGGTACGCGCCGAGAGCCAAGACAATTGGAGCGTACTGTTGCCGATGAACCATCCGCGTCTCGTACTTATCAAGCTTCGGTAGCTTTGGTTGCGAATAAAGCATCAACAGCTTTGCCAGATCCGCGGCGGTTACTGTGCTGGTCAGGTTCATTTCCTTTTCGACCCAAATGCCAAGATCCCGCAACGTGCTCAAATTTTCTTTGTCCCATTTTCGTTTGGTTGCGACGAATTCGCTCCGCGGCACTTCTCTTAGCATCGCTTCGATTTCATCGTAGCGTGCAGCAATGAGCGCTCCTGTTTTGCTCAACTCACTGGCCGAATGTTCTGACCATTCGGTAGGCACGTCGCGTACGTAGCGAAGGTTCATACCTGTACGAATTGACGGCTGAGTCTTCATGACTTCGACTAAGGCATGCGGACCACCTGATTGGACATACCGAAGGCGTTGTAACGCCAATGCCTTTTCATTTTGAGTTTTGTCTGCCCAAGAAGGCATTGGCGCTAGTTGCAGAAAATCTTGTTGGCATTTTTTCGCCATGGCTGCAGTGAATTGATCATGGGTTGCCAATTTCAAAAGCGCTTTGTGCGCTTTTTCATCCATACTTGTTGCGCTAATCAGTCCTGCGATGGTGGGTTCTTGGCTAACGAGTCTAGAAATTCGAAAGCAAGCCAAAATTGAATCCCATGCTCCTTCGAGGTTGCCTTGTCGCATTCTCAGGTCGCTTCGAGCCAACAGTCCATCGGCTAAATTGCGAGCAAACAGTGCGACAGGAATCCATACTGGATAGGCATCCTGATTTTCTCCAACTGCGATCGGGGAAAAATACTTACTGGACTTTGATGCTTGCTCGACGAAGTCGAGTGCCGCTTCGGAATCGGAGACCCAATTGTCGACGTCCTTACGTTCTTTGTATTCCGCCGGGTCGTAGGTTCTCCGCCCAGGGAGCTGCTTGTCATTGGCGTACGTTTGCCAAGTTGAGAACTTTAACCGCCCGGGTCGGCTTGCTGGAAGTCCAAGGCGTGCCAGATAGTCAGCTTCTCTTCTGACGGCTAAATCATTGTTGAAGGTTTGCAAGATTTGAAACGCGAAGTTGTCAACTTTTGAAATGCCTTCTTCAAGCTTCTTGTTGAGCAACTCGACAGGCTGCTTGGATGATACAAGTTCGTCATTGTCGACTTGCGGTGTTTTCGCAAAAGCTGCCGCAGCAGAACTTGCGAAAACAATTCCAACAGCGAAGACAACAAAGCGAATGTTTCGAACAACGGCAGAAGTGTTGAATAGAATTTTCACAGCAATGGTTCACTTTCGAATGTTGAAGGATCTACGTTACAGCATCATACCTATTGCAAACCAGTCGAAAGATGCTGTGTTAGCGTGGTAACCTCATTGCGATTCAAGTCCCCTGTTTCTACATGAGCACCGTGTACAACGCTTATAGCTTCGAGGCAAACGAAACACTCATCATCGTCTTATCAGCTTTCCACTTGCGGATCCCGACTTTAACCTCAAGCTACTTCCATCATCGTAGGGAAGAGTCTTCAAATAATTTTGTCGGAAACGCAGCAGGTCGATGACGTTAATCAATCCGTCGACGTTCCAGTCAAAGCCAGCATCAAACGAAGCATCGCCAGTCATCATTTGGAACGCTTGGCGGAATCCTAGCAAATCAATGATGTTGACCGATCGACTTTGGTCAACATCGCCAAACAGGCGATAGAGTGCCTCTGACTCTTCGTCGCCGATGACGATCGTTCCTCCGGGAGAGCCATCGCCATCGATGTCCATTGCAGAACCCTGTGCATCGGTCACGCCGCCGCCGTCAATCGTTAACTGATAGTTGCCATCGACCAACGATCCCGAAGTCTCCGTGAAGGGACCCGAAAACGACAGCGTTGCATTGGTTCGCCCGTCTTCAAATGCCGTTGTGAAAGAGGTTGGTACGTCGCCATCGCCCAGCTTTTCTAGCACAAACGCGGAGCCGTCGATTTGCACATCGCCAGCGAACGAAACGTCCAGATCCATCAGCATCGAACGTTGGAATTCGCCCTGATTAATGGAGGTCTCAACAATGACGCAGTCGACTATCTGAATCTCGATTCCGTCAACGGCAGCTTCGACGATTGATCCGGTACCAATGTCGGTAGCAATGAAACGGACTCGCATGCTTGATGTTGGTGCGACAATTTCATTGATTAAGAATTGTTTCTTAACCCAGCCGCCCGAGACTTCGGAGCCAGTCGGCCCAACGGTTTCCAACGCTACCCAGTTGGCGCCGTCGTCGTTGGAGATCTCGATTTCAAAGATGTCATCTGCAGTACCGATTGAATTGTTATACCAACGATCGTAGCAAAGTACGGCCACCTGCCCCGTTCCAACACTGGCGTCAATTGATGGCGAAGTCAAAATCGTGCTGCCACCGTCGACGTCCGAGTTACCAGCGACGTTGTCGGTTAGGAAGCAGTTGCCCGAACCATCGCCGTCTGCTTCTGGATCACCACGGTCAGCATCACCGGCCGGAACTCCTCGTTCCCATTGGCCATCGGTAGCGTCGCCGCTGACCGTCCAGCCCAAATCGGTTTCGAAGTCGTCGGCAAAGACAGTCGAAATACTGCTGGCGCTAATCGTTGTGAAAAAACTGGTCGGCGCGTCGGGTGGATTTGAGAAGCTTTCGCCTTGGTCGCTTTCAACGCTGACGTAATAGTTGACGACCGTGCCGCATGGTGTCGTCGGGAAAACGGCATCGTACTCGTTGGTGCCTACCGCAACCATGGGCAAAGACTCATAGCCCGAACCCGAATCCACATGCAACATTCCTGTTCCGCTTGCCGGAATCACACCGCCGTCGCTAGTTAAAACCCGAAAGCTGCTACCACCAAGTGGATTGATTTGTTCCGGCCGACCATTGGGAAATTCAAATTCAATCGTCGATCGGCAAATGCCTAACGGATTCGCCAGAGCTGCTTGGAACTCAGTGTTGTTCGCTCCGCATCCGGCGTTGGCACCGCCGCCGCCAGTCGAACATCCGCCATGAGTGTGGATTCCGATCGTGGTACCGTCATTTTCAAGTATGACAGGCGAGCCGGAGTTACCGCCGGTCGTATCGGTGCGATAGCGGAGCGTGGAACCTGTAAAACTGCTGTGAGGTCCTGTATGAGTTTTCTGTGATCCATTGAAAGATGGGTCCACGGGTGCGGAAGTCGTTCCATGCCCGGTGATGCGAATGACATCGCCAGCCGAAACGGGTTTGGGCATTACCAGATCGAATGAATCACCCTGAGCTTCGAATGGTGACAGGCCTGTGTTCGAATTGTTGAAGCAACCAAAATAGCACCAATCATTACCCACTCCACCATCTCTAAATTGCATCGAAACAGGGTCGACCGGATACTGATCATCGGGGTGTGGTTGATTGTAGGAACCATTCGAGTTCGAAATCGGCACGTTGAATCCGACCACGCTAGTTGAAGATGCACAATGACCTGCGGTCAACAAGCAGTTTTGGCGATCATTAAACAGCCATGCAGTGCAGCCGCCGGGAATCGTGCGACCGACGCGCACGTCTTCCGAAAGAGTGCGGTCGTCGATCTCGTCGCAAATCGAATAAGCAATTCTCGCCGGTGGTATTTCACCCGCATCAGCGCGTTTGACTGAGATCCGATTGAGTCTTCCGTTGGGATGAGCGATTAACTCCAGCTTCACTCCGCTACCGTTGAAGTATGCCGAAGTGTTACCCCATTGTCTCGCGGACGTTGCGTCGAGAGTCTGAACTGCGCCATCGGCCAGCGAAGTGATTCGCAAAGTCGAGCTCGTATTACCAACGACATCATGAGCGAGTACCAAGCGGTCAAAATAGAGTCGCATCCAAACCGCTCCGCGAAGCTTGATGGTTTCTTCCCAAACGACTTCGCGACGTTGGCCTTCGTGGTAGACGTCCTCGGAATCAACGCTAAGCTTCACTTCGTGGCTGGGAAAGGTTTGAGCCCAAGCTGTGCAGTTCGATGCCAACAAAAAGGCGGTGATAGATATGACAGAGGCAACGCGAACCGAGGACATGGATGACAAATGCATAGAATACGATCTCCGAATTTCCGGAACTGGAACGAGCCATTAGTTTATCTAATTCACGCGATTTGAACCACAAGCAAACCAAAATGAATAGCAAGCGTTGGGGGTAGAACAGATCTCACGACCGACAACGATTGTGCAACTTGAAGACGCAGGTTGCGAAGAGTTTTGTGCAAGAAATGGAGACGTAGGTTTGCGATCTTACAAAAACGGGTGAAGGCACTACCGGGTTTGGCTGCTGTTGGTCGAGTCGGCACCTAATCGCGAGCTGGTTGCGATGATCCTCTCTGAAGCTGTGAATTTTTACATCCTGTTGTAGTACCGCCTTTAGGCGGAATCGAGCCTGAGCGAAGTGGAGAAATTCGGGTTAAAACCGGTACTACGAATGGCGCGAATCCCTTAGTGAAGCACATGCCGAATAAATTCACAGCCTCTCTGAGTAGCCCATCTCGGACCCGCTGCTGGCTCCCGACATCACCACGACGACGGAATCCGCAGAATCTAGCAACGCCACCGATGAATCCAGCGGTCCCGATCTGAACGCGGCCCAGCAGGGCGCCGACAACTTGGGACTTCCAATCTGTCACTGGCATATCTGGAGAAATCTTTGCCAAAAGTGCGTGATAAGGGGTGCCCAAGCGTTGTAATCGTAACAGGACAATTTATCATCAAGTTCGTTCGAGACCTCGTTCCCATTGCTCTGTCGTGTCGATGAGCAAAATTTCACGTTACATCTCAGATGAATTTAGTCACGTTTATTTAATTTACCGGAGCCGCTTTTAATGAAATTCAATTTATTCGTTCCTTGCATCGCATTGTTGGCTTGCCTGATAAGCGACGTGCAGGCAGACCTGATCCTAAGTAGTGAAGACTTCCAAGGCGGTGCTGAACCCGGATCAAGCGCGAGCTTTGGGTTCTCTCACACGATCGCCAACTGGGGTGAAAGTGCCGCCACAGGTTTTGCCGATTTTATCGACGATCAAGGGACAGGTACTTATGGACCAAGCAACCCAACCGACGGGTCCAATTTCATCGTCGGTATTCAAGGAACGGGATATTTATATCGCGAAATTGGAACGCAAAGTGGACTTGAATCAATTCAGATCGCCGGTGAAGTGCATCGCCGAAATGACACTCCGCAGTTTTCGCCATTAGTTGTCGATCTTATATCTCTGGACGCGTCCGACGCTTTTGCGTTTCAAGAGTCCGGCAACGATGTTGTCGACGCGTCAACTGCATCGCTCGTAGGCGGCTTTTTGGCTGCAGCACCGGGTGCGGCGAACACTGATGCAGTGCCATTCAGCTTTTCTTATGACGTGAGCGGCGTGGCTGATGGCAGTCGTTTCTTCGTCAGATTGCAGAGCAACGGCGAAGGCTTAGCGTACGTCGACAATCTGGCATTTTCGGCGACCGCTGTTCCCGAACCTTCATCGTTCTTGAGCATTTGCTTTCTTGGTGTAGTGTTCGCCAGTCGCCGTAGGCGTTAAATAACAACGTCATCATGAAACACGTTGTGAGCCGAGATTTATTCTCGGCTTTTTTATTTTGTGCCGGGCATGTTTATTTGCTAATGATTAAGAGCTTCGCTGACACCTTTTTCGTTCTCGGTCGATCCGTTGTCCACAATGTGATCACGCGCAAGCCAACCTGGTACGGAACAATCAGTCGCTTCAGGCTGGCAATCGTTTTCTCCAAGAGCTTCGCCCTATTCCTTGTGTAGCTCGCTAGGTCAACTTTTTCGATCGGCCCAAACGGCGCTAATGGTGGCCGTGGAGTATCTTCGTTTCTGTTTTCGACTGCGATCATGTTGCCACCGTAATCTATCGATGACCGGTTTCTATCGCGACGGCTACTGCCGATCGGGCATAGAGGATCACGGTGTTCATGCCGTTTGTGAGATGATGACAGCTGAGTTTTTGAAGTTCTCCAAAGAAGCAGGTAACGATTTTTCAACGCCAACCAATACCTGAGAATCAATTTCTAGGCCTCAAGCCGGGTGACAAGTGGTGCCTGTGCGCATCGCGGTGGCAAGAAGCATACGACGCCGGAATGGCGCCGCATGTTGTGCTTGAGGCAACACGCATGTCAATTGTTGAGTTCGTCAAGTCAAGTGTTGAGTTCGTCAACATTGACAACCTGAAAGAGTTTGCGGTTGAGGAATGTTAATGCCACGCAGCCGCCAAGTGATTCTTTCAGTGGCTCGGTGAAACAACTTCAAAATTGTTTCAGAAGAACCGCGCTGAGAGTTGTATCCCGTGCATATCGTGGGGTTCTATGTCGGTGCCACGAATGCAGCAATAAGAATTCGGTTGAGCGCGGCAGCGCGGCTTCAACTATTTGTAAGCGTCCCTCGGCACTATTATAGGCGCGTGTTTTATTCTTTGGTTTTCCCTGTTTTTGAGGAGATCCAATGCCCCGTACTTCTTCCGCGGCTCGACTTGAACTTTGGCGGCAGCGGCTGCAACGCTACGGCAGTAGCGGCCAAACCGTTGCGGTGTTCTGCCAGCAAGAACATGTCTCGGTGCCTGCGTTCTATTACTGGAAACGACGGCTCGCCGAATCCCCGGCAACCACAACAAAACCCTCGGCAACAGCTTCCGTCAATAGAATCGGCTCGGGCACCGATTCCGGTTTTACAGAACTGCTGGTTCGGGAAGACTCGGTCGCTGCGCGAGCACAGCTTCCCGGCGGAATCACGATTTCACTTGGCTGCAACCCTCAGATCGCTACGCTGATTGTTGATCGACTGCTGCGGCAGAGTGAACGCTTCTCAGATTCGGATGCGAAACGATGCTGAACCTCTCGAGCGGAACAAGAATCTTCGTGCACACCGAAATCACCGACATGCGAAAAGGATTCGCAGGTCTGTCGGGAATCGTCCGCGAAAAACTCGCAGCCGATCCGACCGATGGCAGTCTGTTCATCTTCATCAACCGTAGGCGCGACCGGATGAAACTGCTGCACTTTGTTGACGGTGGATTCTGGCTGTACTATCGGTTGCTCGAAGCGGGAACTTTTGAAGTGCTCGATTCAGTCGATGGATCCGCGAAGTTGCAGATCGATGCTACCGAGCTCTCGATGTTGCTCTCAGGAGTCTCACTTGCGACTTCGTCAAAGCGTCGCAAACGTTACGCTGCCTGATCGTAAAAAACTTTTGGAAAAGTTTCAAAAAAGCCCGCTTTCGGCTTGCTAGCCGGAGCGGGCTTTTTTATGTTTCTGGTCATGTCAAACGCAGCTGAACTTTCTAAAGAAGAATTGATCAAACGGCTCGAGCAGCAGGCTGCCACGATCGACACGCGCGACCAAGAGCTTGCTTCTCGCGACCAAGAGCTTGCCCAAAGCAAAGACATCATCCGGCAAAACGAAGAGAAGATCCGCCAGCTGGAGAAAGACTACCTGCAACTGATTCGCGAACGCTTCGGCCGCAAAAGCGAACGCTACATCGCGTCTCCTGACCAGCTGCGAATCGACTTCGGCGACACCGACGACGCGGCCAACGCAGCCGAAGGCCTTGCCGACGCCGTCGAAGAAGCCGAGCTCGTCCCGGCTCACCTTCGCCGCAAGCCGCGGAAGAAAACCGACCGCTCTTTCCCGGCTCACTTCCCTCGCCGCGAAGAAATCGTTGACGTCGCTGAACCGGACAAGAGCTGTGAAGCTCACGGTGAAAAGCAGCTTTTACCGGAATCAATGTGGGACGTGGTGGAGAAGCTGATCCACATCCCGGCTCAGTTCGAAGTGCTGGTTCGCAAATACAAAAAGTACGCTTGCCTGAACCACAAAGAGTGCGGCATCGCTTCGCCCGAACGGCCCACGGGCATCGTCGAAGGCGATCGCTACGACGCTTCGGTCGCGGCCTCGATCATCACGCAGAAATACGGCTATCACCTGCCGCTGTATCGGCAGCAGAACATGTTCGCGTCGAGCGGTTGGACGCCGAGCCGGTCGCTGATGCTGAACATTCTGCAGAACTGTGACTTTATCATCGCGCCGCTGCTGGAGCACTTTCGCCGGACGCTCAAGACGGATTCGATCGTGGCTTGCGATGATACCGGCGTGACGCTGCTGTATCCGAAGGTGCTGCCCGAGTTCGATGATGACGATCCGAAACAGAAGCGTGCTGCCGAAGTGTTTGAGAAGGCTCTTACGGAGAACAAGTCGAGCATCAACGCGAAGATGTGGGCTTATCGCGGCGTGAATGTTCCGCTGAACGTTTTCGACTTCACCGTCAGCCGCCATCGTGACGGGCCGGATCTGTTTTACAGGGACTTCCAGGGCACGATTCTGGGTGACTGTTGGCACGGCTTTGGCGGTATCGCGATGGATTCCAATGGAAACATCGTTCGCGGTGCCTGCAACGCTCACGCGCGTCGCAAGTTTGAAAACGCGAGTGATTATCCTGCGGATCGAGACGTGTGGATGAAGTTCTTTCATGAGCTTTACGACGCGGAGCATCTGGCTGACGAGCAGGCGATTGAGCTGCAAGCGGCTGATCCGCTTTCGGATGAGGCTCATCGTGAGCGTGAGTTGTTGTTGCGGCGTTCGCTTCGACAGGTTCGGGCGAAACCGGTTTGGGATCGCATGAAAGCGGAGCTGGAATCGATTGAGGATCGTACTGAAAACGTGGTGTTGCCGAAGAGCGATTTTCGCAAGGCGTTGAATTACTTGCGTAATCATTGGACGGAGCTAATGCGTTACCTTGATGATCCGTTGTTGCCGATCGACAACAACGAGTGTGAGCAGTTGATGCGCGAGGTTGCGGTGGGCAGGAAGAATTGGTTGTTCTGCGGTTCGATTTCTGGCGGCGAGCGGACGGCGGGATTGTTGACGTTGGTCAGCAGTGCTCATCGTGCGAACGTTGACGTATGGAGTTACGTGGATGACGTGTTGCGTCAGTTGTTGGCTGGTCAAACGGATTACGATCCGTTGCTGCCCTGGAACTGGGCCGCTGCGCACCCGGAGAGCATCCGCCAGTTCCGCGACAAGGAACGCCGCGCCGTGAAGGCTCGCAAGCAGGCAGTTCGCAGCCACCG
>CALLUY010000092.1 GCA_938010615.1 uncultured Pirellulaceae bacterium
GAAGGTCACTGGGCGGATTGTGTCAAGTTAGTAGATCGACTCTCCGAGTCGATTTTCACGTCTCGGAGAGACGTGCTACTTACAGACTCGCCAGCACCGTCGCGGTCATCTGCTTACTGTAGCGATGAATCTTCCAGTGCCCGGGCGACCAGCCGGCCAGAAAACGATGGAAATCCGCCCACGCAAATGGATATAACGTCCGCCACTCCTCCTCGACCGCATCTGCGATATCATCCGCCAGCGCTGCGCGCAGGAATCCAAAGTACATTTCTAGCAATGAAGCTTCTCGTTGCTCACATTCGCTATCGCTGAAGCAACTGCTGATGAAGTAGGCGAAGTCTTTCATGCCGCATCCGCCGCCGACGTACTGGAAATCGACCGCTGCGACTTCGTCAGAATTGGAAAAGCAAAAATTTGCCAGTTTCGCATCGCCGTGCACGATCGTTTGAAAGGTGGCTTCATTGAGCTTCCGATCAATTGCCGCTGCTGCATTTTTAAGATCGCCGTTGGGCATTGCAGAAAGCTCTTCAGGTCGTGTGGCGAGATGCCAATACGTTCCGATTGGCCACAATCCATGGCCCTGATCGGCGGATCCGGAATCTGTCAGGAAACTGGCGTGAAGACTTGCCAGCCAATTCAAACACGCATTCAGTTGTGCATCGTTGACCCGATTGCGCCGTACAGGAAAGCCAGCAGCGTCGAGGTCTTCCAGAATAAATAGCCAGTGATTGTCGCCACTTTCGCTGGCGATCAACTTTGCCATGCGGCACGAATCACGACAGTTGACACTCCTACCGCGATACCAGGCAAGTTCATTCTCGTAAGAGCTAAGCTTTCTCTGGTGCGAGACATTTCCACCCCAGCCATATTTGTGGTCGCGATCTTCAGGCGGGCAAACGTGTTTGACAACGACCGTTTCGTTGCCGGGGAGCAGTCGCACTCTTGCAATTTCGCCGTAGCCGCTCCACAGCGACTGAATGGATTCAGTTTTTTCGGCAGAATCAACGTGGCAAAGTTCTGCGATTCGATCTGTTGGGAGTTCACGATTCATCGTCGCATCTTAGCGAATCGATCGTTATCCGTCTTCCACACCGCAAGCACTAGTTCATCAGGATGGCGAAGTCAGGATCTTTCAGATACGGTTGGAAAGCATCTTCTTCCGCGATCATGCCAGCCAAATCAGGACGTCTGGTAACGCTTTCCAGTAGCGAGGACAGGCAATCTTCCCGTTTGCCGAAACGAGCTTCAACGCAAGCAATGTTCCACCACGCGAGTGCTTTATCCGGATCGATCGCAATCGCTTTGCGACTACATTCAATTGATTCCTCGAACTGTCCGGCTTGGTAGTGAAAACTGCCCAAGTTCAACCACATGCGTGCATGCTCAGGATGCCGTGAAAGTGCGTCTTTCATGACTTGAATCGCCTCAAGGTTGCGATCCGAGTGATTGAGTTCAATTCCAAGGTTAACCCAAAGAGATTCTTCGTTCGGAGAGATGGTCAACGCATATCGCAGGACATGAACGGCATCTTCGCTTCGTCCAAGCTGACCGAGCATTAATGCTCGATTGTGCAACGCATCGATGTGTTCGCTGTCGAGCTGAATGACTTTGTCAAACTGCTCCAATGCCGTCACGTAGTCACCCATCTGTGCAAAGAAGTGGCCGTAACAGTTCCAAGCTTCGGCATTGTTTTTCGAAAGCGCGACGACTTTCCCTTGGAATTTGGCAGCTTCACCAAAAGTGCCCTCGTCGCCATATGAATTGGCAATCGCTTCGAGTCCCGAAACGTAGAACGAGGAATCAGCTGGAAGACGCAACATCTCATTGCGACCTTCTTCGAGCATTCCGGATTTTAAAAGTAACGCCGCATAGTTGTATCGGCCACATTCAAAACGTGGGCTCAGGTCGAGTCCCTTTTCCGATAGCTCGATGGCTCTCTCGATGTCAGGATCGATGGTCGCAAGCTCAAAATATGCCGTGGCACAAAGTGGGTCAGCTTCAATAACCAGCTGATAGAACTTTCGCGCCTTCTCGATATCAGCAAGGTTGTGGCACAGTCGGGCCAGATCGAGCTTTGCGTTGATGTCGTTGGGGAAATTTTGTACGTGTTGTTCAAGCGGTTGGACTAGATTTTCTGGTCGGTTTTCGTTTTCGTTGTATGCCTGAATCAGTTCGATGGTTGATTCGAGCCGTGCCAGAAAAGCTTGCTCAAACGGTTGATCAACAACTCGTTCCCGAATCGCATAAGGGTTGAACAACAGGTCTTGTGAGACATTGGAGAAGTTTGGCAAAAACTCGGAGACCAACCGATCAACGACTTCATCACCAGGACTTCGGCGAAGCGACTGTTGCAGGAGTTCATGCCCTTCGCGGGTTTCACCCAATGACATCAAGCAGAGGGATTTGATTGCTTGCAGTTCCACGTTTTCGTGGAAAATATCTTCTGCCAGAAAAACCTCTTCCAATGCAGACTCTGGTGAGTCTTCTTTGGCGACACGTTGAATCAAAGCGAGCCAAAGATCGATTTCAAGAGGGTTTTCTTGAACAGTTTGGTGAAGCTCTTCGATGGGAATATCGAAATAGAATGACATTGGTTTCTCGGTGCGAAAGGCAGGTGGGCAAGAAACCATAGGATTTACTGGGTTCCTGCGTTTCGACCTCGACCAGAAGAGTGCCGACTTCTGGCGTCGCGCGGAGCATCGGCGCGGTTGTAACGATTGAAGAGGTTGCTGTTCCTCTCCAGCAACGCTACTTAGTGCAGCATCGTTGCGTCATTGGCGAACGATTCCAGTTTGTCATGAACGACAAAATGATTTGCGATCATCGTTGTCAGCTGCGAGAGGTAAAACGCTTCAAATTCACGTTCGTTGGTTTGGATCGCTGGCCGACCGTGTTTTGGGAACGCGAAGTGTTTCGGTGTCGCACTAAACGGTACTTGTCCATCTTTCTCGATATCGTAGACGGTCAACGTAACGTCAGATCGTCCCTTGAAAAGGGTTGAGCCTTCGGTCAGCGAGTAAGAGGCAATTTCGATGGCAAGAACCATGTCGGCGTCGACGCCCTTGCCAAGTTCAACATACTCAGTTTCGTTCCAGCCGTTTGTATCGATCCACTCTTCGATTTTTGCAGGTGCAATGATTTGGCTGTCCTCCAGTCCGTTGGCCAGTCTGATACCGACTGCTTGAGCCACGGTGTAGGTGAGCGTGTCAGGTCCGTAAGCGGAGGCGTCGCTGACGACAACAACGGCGACTCGTTTTCCGTCTAAGCCCTTGAATGCGGGCTGAATCTGATGTCCTTTGACTGTGTAAATCAGTTGCGCCAACGCCCCGGCACAACCTGGGAGCGTCAGTAGGCCGACAGCCAAGAATGCAGCAAGGAGACAGTAATTTCTACGGTTGAATTGACGGTTCGCCATCGAGTTAGCTCACGGACATCTGGTAGTTGACGGCGGAGCGTAGAGGAATGCGAGTGCGGACTCAATGTTGAATCTGCTGGCATTTTTGAAGCGGGAAATGAAGGCCGGTTTGAAACCGGCGCTGCATCAGTCGTCCATGCTGTCGGCCAAGCGGTCGGCATCCGCTTCGGTGATCTTGATGCGGCGAATTCCGCTGGAGCGACCGGTTTTCGGTTCGACGTCAATCACGACTCCGGAGATCTGTACGTTGTCCGTCGCGACATCGAATGGAACTGGACGAAAGGTAAGCGTTGCTTCCATGACGCGTTCGATCTTCCGCCCCAGAATGCTCTCATGAGGCCCCGACATTCCAACGTCGCTGATGTAAGCAGTGCCGCCAGGAAACAGTTGCTCGTCCGCCGTCGTGACGTGTGTGTGCGTGCCGCACACGGCCGTAACTTTGCCATCCAAAAAACGGCCCATCAAGTGTTTGTCGCTAGTCGCTTCGGCGTGGAAGTCGCAAAAACGAATAACAACGTCTTCAGGAATCTCGGCCAAAGTTCTTTCAACGGCTTTGAATGGGCAGTCAGCAGGCTTCATGAAGACGCGTCCGATCGCACTAAAGACAGCGACCTTTCGGCCCGTCGCCGACTTGACGACGACCCAGTTTTTTCCTGGAGCTTCCGACGGGTAGTTGCAAGGTTTGACGATGTTATCGCGTGAATCAAGAACTGAGATGATGTCCTTTTTTCGATAAATGTGGTCCCCCAACGTGAAGCAATCGATTTCCGCTTTGCAAAGCCGTTTGTAGATCGCTGGAGATAGCCCGGATCCTTTGTCTGAGTTTTCAGCGTTGGCAATGACGATATCGATCGAGGCCTCGCGGCGATAACCGGGAATCGCATCGCAGACCAAATCGACGCCGGGTTTTCCAACAATGTCGCCGAGAAAAAGAATTCGCATCAGGAGCTTTCAGTAGCCACCAATGCGGCATGTTGAATAAATGTAAGCTGCACATCGTAACGAGTTTGGGACGATCCGTGAACAATGCGCGGCGGTGATTCGAGTAGTGGTCTCAGAAAATTCCCGAATCCGAGCCTTTCTGCTAGTCAGTGTACTGACTGATCCGTCCATTGCTGTCAGCGAATTCATTCAGTTCAACGCCCATCTCGTTGGCCAATGAGAGCCACATGTTCGCCAAAGGCGTATCTTTCTCGCACTGAATCTGTCGTCCCGTTTTGATTCCATGGGCGCTGCCACCGGCAATGACCATTGGAAGATTCTCGTAGGAGTGCTCGTTTCCATCGCTGATACCCGATCCCAAGACGAAATAGGTGCTATCCAATAAGCTCCCGTTTGCGTCCTGATATTCCTTGAGTCGGTTGATCAGATAAACATATTGGTTGACATGAAACCGGTCGATCAGCGCGACCTCTTCGTCATAACTTTTGTCATGAGTCATCTGATGGTGCTGGACCGGCTTCTCAAAAACGCCGTCGTACAGTTGAGGCGTTTCCCAGCGCTCCGGTCCGACCATCAGTGAAACGATCCGCGTCTGATCGGTGCGGAAAGCCAAGACCATTAGGTCGCCCATTAAGCGAAGATACTCGCCTCGATTGGTTGGGACCGGGTCGGGAATCTTGAAATCGATTTTGCCGAGGTTGGTTCGCGAGTCAGCCTGATGGTCCAAACGGGTTTCGATAGCCCGAACGGATTGCATGTACTCGTCCAGCTTTCGGCGATCTTCGGTGCCCAGTTGTTTGTTCAAGGATCGGGCGTCCTCCAAGACGGTATCCAGCACGCTGCGGTTAAAGTGATCGGAGTCGCCGAACAACCTTTCGAAAACCCGGTGCGGATCGTTTTCTGATCGGGCATCGTGGCTGGGACCATACCAGGAGATCGCGTCAAACAGTTTGGGTTCCATGTTGTCGGCGAAGCTGTTGCAACTTAGTTCCAGCGAAGGAAAGGGAGTCGCTCTGCCGACTTGTCGCGCGATGACCTGATCCAAAGTTCTGTTGATGGCGGTCGAACCGTCGATTCGGTCGTGCGGCTTGGAGCTAGTCATCCAACACGATGCCGCTTGAGAATGTGGTTCGCCGGAAACGTAAACTCGATTCAATCCATTGATTACAACCACATCATCACGGACTGCTTCCAATGGCTTGAGGCTTTGCGAATCGAGCCAATTCGGTTGGCCTTCGGTCGGATGCCAGTGATGGCTGATCACGCCGTTGGGAATATACATGAACGCAATACGCTTGGCCTTTTCCGCGACCGGCTCCGCAGCGCTAGCGATTGAAGTCAGCGGTCGCATGATGTCCAGGAATGGCAATGCAATCGCGGCTGCTGACCCCTTCAATGCAGCTCGTCGCGACATTGCCGGTAGGCGAGTGACGCGTCGTTGGGCACGGATCGATGCCTGAACTGAACTTTTGTCGCGATTTCGTTTCGGCATGAAAATCGTATCTCTTGAGAGGCGGACGTTACTTTGCAGTCGAGGATATCTTTGCTTCGTTTGGCAAGTCGGAATCTTCTTCTCTTGTAGCGAAAATTGGTGGAGACCGAAACAGATCACTGATCACGATTTCCTCAACAACGGCAGAAAAGTGATTGCCTCGAGAAATCACGGCATCAACAATTTTCTTGAGTTCTTCCGCGTCTTGGAGTTCAAGTCGTCTTCCCAAGGCGTATTTTGACATGTGTTCAGTGAATCCTTGAATGAATTCACGCTCGTTTCGCAAGATGACGTTCTTGAACCTCGCCGCTCCGTCGAACTCTTCGTTAAAGATAGTTCCTTTGGCTTCGATGGTCGTTCCGTTGTCGTATTGTTTTCGAACGCGACCGACAGCATCAAATCCTTCCAATGCGTACCCCATTGGGTCGATCCGGTCATGGCAAACAGCGCAGTTTGCATCTTGACGATGGATTTTCAAACGCTCAACGATGTTCTGTGGTTTCTCAGAGTGCTCTTCTGCTTGCGTTAACGAAGGCACGTTCGCAGGTGGTGCAGGCGGAGGGCGATTGAAGATCACGTCTAAAATCCAAGCTCCTCGATAGACCGGGCTGGTTCGTGTCGTCGCTGACGTGCTGACGAGTGTCGCGCCGGAGGTGATGACGCCACCCTTGTGCTTGTTTGACCATTTGACGCGGAAGAAATCTTCCGACGTCAGCTCTTTAGGCGTGTAGCCAAGAATCGTTTTCGGGTCGAGCTTGTACCACTGAATCAGATTCTCGTTGATGTAGCCCCAGTCGGAATGAATGAACTCCATGATGTTTCGGTCTTCGATCATCATCGTCTCAAAGAACAGAAGTTGTTCGACAACCATCGAAACCGCTGGATTGATTTTCGAAGATTTATAGTATTCAGGAAAAAGGTCTCTGTCAGGTTGGGCGGACGAGACGCTGGCAACTTTGAGCCATTGCATCCCAAAATCAGTCGCGAGCGATTTGATCTTTTTGTCATTCATCATGCGACGAACTTCTTTAACTAAACCTTCGCGTGTTCCCAATCGACCTTCGCGAGCAGCCTGGAAAAGGCGATCATCCGGCATGGATGCCCAAAGGAAATAGGATAGACGACTGGCCATCGCGAACTGGTTGACTTGTTGTTCGTCGAAACTGCCTTTTGAAAAATCCTGGCGGAAAAGAAAGGATGGGGAATTGAGAACGGCGGTGACCGAAATCTTCATTGCCTCTGTGTAATTTTCCGTTTCCGAAAACTGTTGATTGAACAGATTGGCGTAGCGATCGACTTCCTGTTCTGTGGCGTCACGACGAAAGGCTCGGTTCAAGAAAGTTCGCAAATGGCCGCGAGCTGCCAGTTTTTGCTGAGCGTCGGTTGTGTCGTTTGGTGGAAGGAACATCGGTTTCCACAAACCACTAATTTTGGGGAACTTCTTCGAGTTGACGATTGCATTTGCCATCTCGAAGTATCGCTCAGTTTGCAACGGAGAAAAGCTGAGAGCTTCGTGATCGTTGCTGTATCCGTGTTCTACGGCCGGGTCGGAAGGAACTTCGGGCAAGCCTGGCACAAGCGGCGGTCGTTTTTGGCGATAGGAGAAATAGGTCATCGCCAAGACGTATCGAGGCATCTTTTTGGAAGCTGCATTGAAATATTGATCTGCCAACACGATTTGCGATGCGTTCGTGAACAGCAGACTATCGATTCGCAATAAGTCGGTGATGGTGTTTTCGTATTCGGTTCGATTGAGCCGCCGCATACGAGGTACGGGCCAAGACGGTTCGCCTGCCGCTATTCGTGTTTTCAAATACCAGCCTTTGAGTCGTTTAACCCAGATGGAAACGGGTTGCTCCTCTTCAGCGGGAGGCATAAATTCGTGGTCGATCGCATCGATGATCGATCTCCAAGTGTTCAAGTCGGCTTCGACATCCTTTTGGCTATCGAAGAGGCTCATGTCCAAACCGGCCTCTGCGTCGTCGCCGGTATGACAGTCAATGCACCAGGCGTTCAAGAACGGGCGAGCGATCGTTTCAAATTCGTCAGTTTTTGCGGCTACCTGTTGCGCATGGAGCGTCGAATTGCCCAGCCAGGAAATAGAAGTGACCCAAACTAGTGCGATGATCAGAAACGTGCGGTTTATCTTAAGCGGATGCTGGCTCATGATTCCTTCTCTTGAGGCACCACGGTTTCATTCTCTGCGTCGAGTTTTTCTTCAAACTGTTCGTTAAATTCATCACGCTGTTGTCGAGTCATGATCTCTCGTCGAATCCGCGTTCGGATCAATTGATTCAAGAGCAAAGTTTCAACATAGACGTTGGTAAGGGCGATTTCCGAATTGTCGCCGTCAACAGCATGTTCCAAAATCACCGAGCGTTCCTTAAGTAGTTTGGAGTATTGCAGCGAGTAGGAATCGATCAATTCGCTGACACGTTCGACCTGCTGCGGATCAAGGCTATGGTACATCGAAGTGAAATAGTTTTCTCGGGCGACCGAGTCGAGTGCTAAGACAAAAATCGTGTGATTTTTTGCACGCTTATGTTGGCTGAACTCAGCGGCATCGGGGTGAACTTCCATGTCCTGACGAAAAAACGGGCTCGCTTCTGGCTCTTCATCCACAGATTCCGTCAGCTCGACTGATTCAGTTTGTCCAACTGGTTTAGCAAGTTCTTCTGTCGCTGCAGAAGCTTTCGACTGTTTGTCGCAACCCGAATTCGCGCAAACCGAAATCATCATGGCGATTGCATAGAGCCAAAAAAGCGGCGCTCGAAAGCGCAAGTTTTCGTTTGACGGATTGGTTGTCTTCGACAGAATCATTCGAATCGAAAGTCGCGAAAATTTGGATTGGGCGGAAGGTGGAGGATTTTGGACAGCAAACCCAAATCGTCAACGCTTACATCATTCTAACTTTTGCCATCCAATTGACGTAGCGGTATTTGGATTTAGCCAGCAAAAGACGCGTGCAGTTGAAATTGCCGCATTTCGTGAGGCAACAGTACTGCCAGATCTACCAGGAAACTGTGTTCTACCAGGAAACTGTGTTGCCATGAAACTGCGAAATTGAAAGATCATACTTGGCGACTGCGGCGACCTTTCTGCTATCCGACTCGCGGCTAGATTCTACTATGCTGGGATGCTACATGTGTCGACCGTGGTTGTACGAAAGCCGTGATGATGTTCGAAACTTCCAGAGATCCTTTTGTGAAACGAATCAATAAGCCTATTGGATTCCTGCTATTAGCAATCGCAGTTAGCTCAATTCCGGCATGTGATGCCGGGAAAGAGAAAAAGATATCGCAACGTCTGGAATTGCCAGAGACTGAGATAGTCGAAAAGCCTGATTCGTCAGAAAGCCAGCTTCCGATCCCATCCAAAGAAAGCATAGTTCCCGAAGCGGATTGGCATCAGTTTCGCGGCCCGAATTTTCGGTCTTCGGTATCGAATTCGTTTCCGATTCGATGGGGGCCCGATCAAGGAATCTTCTGGCAGCAAGGATTGCCGGGGCGCGGTTCTTCCAGTCCGATTGTTTCGGGAGATCGAATTTTCCTGACGGCCTATGATGGCTACGGGCTAACGATCAAGGATCGGAAAGAATTCAAAAACTTACGCCATCATTTGATTTGTCTTGATCGTGGAACCGGCAAACCGATCTGGCAACGTAAAGTCACCGGCACCAATCTCAAGCAACCGTTGAATCAAGAAGTCGTTCGTCACGGTTTCGCTTCATCGACTCCAGTGACCGACGGTGAAAATGTTTATGCCTTTTTTGGGATAACCGGTGTTTTCGCTTTTGACGCAGACGGAAACATTTTGTGGCAACGCAATTTAGGACTCGAAACGAATTACTTTGGTTCGAGTGCCTCTCCAGTCCTGTATGAAGATCTGCTAATCGTGAACGCAAGTGTGGAGAGCGAAACGATCTACGCACTTGATAAAAATACCGGCGCGGTCGTTTGGAAGATTCCCAATGTCATCGACTGCTGGTCGATGCCCGTCATTGGAAAAAGCCTTGCGGGCAATACTGAGATGATTGTCTCCAGTAAGTTAGAAGTGAACTCCTACGATCCGCGAACTGGAAAGAAGATTTGGCATTGTGAGGGAATTCAGGACTACGTGGTTTCGGTTCCAATCATTGTCGATGGAATTTGCTATTTGACTGGTGGAAAACAGAAGCAAACGATGGCCATTGGCATGGGCGGAAAAGGCGATGCGAACGATCAAAAACTTTGGGAGATTCGAAAGATCGGTTCGAATGTTTCGTCGCCAGTCTACAAAAATGGCCGACTCTTCATCTTTCACGACAACGGAAACATACAAGTCCTAGACGCCGAAACGGGCGAAGTGATCACGCGTCAGAGAACGTCGACCAAAGATCGCCCATTCGCATCGCCGCTATTGGCTGGCGAGCATTTGTATATGCCGTTTCAGGACGCCGGAATTGGTGTCTTCAAAGCAGATGACGAATGTGAGGAAGTGGCGGTCAACGCAGCTCCAGGAGAAATGGGATTGTCTGCTTCGGTCGTGCCGTGTGGAAACAAATTTTACTTCCGCGGTGACAAATACATTGTTTGCGTTGGCCCCGAAGCGAAGCCGACCTTGGTCAGCGAATGGGAAGCGCCAGAGAATATGCAGGTCGTCAATGCGATCGAACCTTACAATATCAATCCCGAGAGAAATTGGATTCGGCGATATCTTGGGTTCTTGGGGACCGATTTCGATGATGTAACGAAGTACTTGTTGATGCCTTATCAATCGGTGATCACGAAAGAGCAAACGGAGAAGTCTCGCGAGATCATTCTGGGCGAAAAACCGAAATATGACCTACTGCGAAGTCGTCTCGAAGAACTACAGTCCGAAGAGTTGGCCGCAGCTGCCGGTGATCTGGAGCGCTTTCGCGATCGATGGGCCGCGTTAGAAACGGATACCAACAAACTCAATGGAAGGACACGGGTCTTGGTGAAGAAACTTTTCCCGGACCAGCAATTGCAACAGCACTACAAGGATGCCAAAGCTGGAGTTGCTCACATTCATCCTGACTCGCCGAAGAGGAAAAAGTAAGGTGGCAGGTTTTAGCCTGCCCCTACTATTTCGCAAGTTCGGTGAAGCGAGACTCGCGAATCACGACAACCTTGATCTCGCCTGGAAACGACAGTTTTTCCTGATAGGCATGAGCAATGTCGCGGCAGATCTTGGCGGCTTTCTCGTCAGTAACATCCTTCGACGCAACCACAACGCGAACTTCGCGACCGGCTTGCACTGCGTAAGCTCGACGAACGCCATTGAATTCGATCGCCAGCGACTCCAGCTCTTCCATTCTTTTCACGTAGCGATCAAGCGACTCACGACGAGCACCCGGTCGCGATGCGCTGCAGGCGTCGGCCGTGGCAACGATTACCGTGTAAGGATGTTCGACCAGAATTTGATCGTGATGTCCGAGAGCTGCGTGAACAACTTCCGGTGGCTCCCCTGCCCTCTTGAGCATGTCAGCGCCGACTTTGGGATGGCCGCCCTCAATTTCGTGATCGGCAGCTTTTCCAAGATCGTGCAAAAGTCCGGCTCGACGCGCCAGATCTGGATCGAGCCCCATCATCTCGGCCAGCATGCCAGAAAGGAAAGCGACTTCGATGCTGTGCCGCAGCACGTTTTGGCTGTAGCTGGTTCGGTAATGTAGCCGTCCAAGCATTTCAACGATTCGTTTGTTGAGGCCGTGAACATTGACTTCCTCCAACGCTTCGGTTCCCTTTCGCATGATGATTTTGTCGACCTCAGCTTGCGTTTCTTTGGTGACCTCTTCGATTCGAGTCGGGTGAATACGCCCGTCACTGATCAGTTTGTCCAGCGTGACTTTCGCAACTTCGCGACGAACCGGATCGAAGCCGCTGATAATCACAACGCCTGGTGTGTCGTCGATGATGACATCAATCCCTGTTTCCTGCTCGAAAGCGCGAATGTTTCGGCCTTCCCGACCAATGATGCGGCCTTTCATTTCGTCGTTGGGAATGTCGACGGTGCTAGTCGTCATGTTGGAAGTGTGCTCAGAAGCCAACCGCTGCATCGTCATCGTCAAAATGTTTCTTGCCTGCTGTTCGCAAACTTCTTCCATCTTCTTTTCGTGTTTGATGATGCGACTACCGACTTCGTCTGCGAGGTCGTCTTCCAGAAGCTTCAGGAGCCGTTTCGTTGCTTCTGCTTTGCTGAGCCCTGTGACTTCGTGGAGTTGCTTGCGTTGCTTCTCGAGTACATCGAGGATGTCTGCTTCTATCTGAGCGATCTGTTCCAGCTTGATTTTGAGTCGACTTTGCGATGCCGCGACGATCGACTCCTGTTTCGCCAAATCGATCTGTCGTTGCTCGAGTTGCGAATCTAGCTTGTCCAGCTTCCGTTCGCGTTGGTGCATTTCGTCGCGAGAGTTCTTTAACTCCTGCTCGAATTCTTTTTGGCGTTGGAGTTCCAGTTGACGCACCGAGACATCAGCGTCTTTGAGCATGTTTTGCGATTGTCGCTCGGCGTCTTCGATGATCGTTCTGGATTTTTTACGAACTCCTCCCGGCGCCAACAGCGTGTAGGCAATGCCCGCCGCGCCGGCAATCAGTAATCCGATAATGAGCGAAAAGTAATCCATCGCTGCCTCTCCGTATTATTGGAGCGGTGCCGCACGGACGGCCGAAATCAGTCGCAGAAGAAAACCGAAAGCTATCGTCATCGCTGTTTGTCAGAAGGCGAATCGGTAGAAGCGTTTCGACGCTTTCGCCCGAACTTGCCTGAAGATGATTGACTTTTGTTGTTCGCCATATTTTTTCGGCCAGGCCGGAAGCGACACCAGTCAGAAACAGCAATAACCCGCAAAGTCGGCCAGCCAACGGCTCGAACTTCAAGGGTAATTCGATACCAACCCAACCAGTCATGACCTATCGCGTAGTCGCGCAATTGTTGACGTGAATTTATCCGAGGCACAACGGCCAAGGGAATCGCGGTCAAATGCAGCAGTCGCGGAAACATCCCAAGAATCAAGCTCAACAACAGGCGAATTGGATCCATGTTTGTTTTGCCGTAAGGGGGGACGATGATGGTTGGAGATTTTCAACTACTTTTTATTGATCTCAACCGACGCAGGCGGATTGAACCGCTTTGTTGTCTGTTCGAACGAAAGACTCATGGAAGAGCATCTCGCCTATTCCCATGTTAGCATAACGCCGAAAGAACTCAAATTGGATCAGCTCGTGTTTTACGACGTGAGAGAACCTTTCTGCGGCAAATCCGTCTACTTATTGTTCAATTGCCCGATTCAATCCCCATCATGCCAGCAGACGAAAATTCAACACTTGTCGAAAAGATCTTGAATGCGTGGCCAGTAGAACGCTGGAATGAGTTCCATGTCGTGGTCGCCGTTTCTGGTGGTGCAGATAGTGTTGCCCTTCTCAGGGCGTTGCATCAGATCAAATCTGAATCTGCCAAGCCGTCGACTGGATCGTTGTTTGTGGCCCATTACAACCACAAATTGCGCGGCGCCGATTCGGATGGCGATGCTGCTTTTGTAAGCGAACTCGCTGCGAATCTAAAGTTGGGTTTTCACGCGGGCAGCGTTGCTTCGAATGTAGGATCGTCCAGCGAAAATGATTTTCGGGAAGAACGCTACGAGTTTCTGTTCGACGTAGCCCGAAAGACAAACAGCCGCTACATCGTGACGGCTCATCATCGTGACGATCAAGTTGAAACGGTTCTGTTTCGCGTCTTCCGCGGCACGGGAATCGGTGGATTGCAAGGGATTCCATTGTCTCGCGTCGTCGATGAGTCACTCACGATCGTTCGTCCGATGCTTGATGTGAAACGAACGACCATCGAAGCTGCTCTCGATGCGTGGGGGCAGTCGTGCCGAAATGACGTTTCCAATCAACAGTCGAAGTATGCCCGTAACTTTCTTCGCAACGAAGTCCTACCGTTGCTCCGTGAGCGGTTTGCCTCTGCGGACGATTCGGTCGCAAGGCTATCAAAGCAGGCGACGGAACAGCAAGCGTTTCTCCGCGAGCAAATGTTGCCGCTGTTTCCGTTTGTGTCGGAGAGAGATGATGGGGTCACGATTGAATGTGGAAGCCTCAGAGGCCAGTCGCCGGTTCTGTTGCGCGAGCTGTTCAGTGAGATTTTTCGACGCAATTCGTGGCCAGTTTCTCAGCTCGGTTTTCGAGAGCTTGATCATCTGGCACGATTGGTGGTCAGCAATTATGACGTCCCACGCTTTCAGCTGCCTGGCATGATCGACTGCCGTAAGGATGGACGATTGATTCGTCTGACACGAAATCGAAATCGCGATCAGTGATCTGATGTGTGGGACCTGCCTGTTAGGGGAAATGGGTAGCCTGAGACTGTGGGTTTCCGTCGCAGAGTCCGGCTTAATCGCTTGAAGACGCGGCAACTTGTAGGTAATCTGACTGGGCCACTTATGTCCTAAGAGATTGAGCGAATATGAATTCAGAAATAGTAGATAAGCAAGAAGTCGAAGTATCCAATCGAAAAGCGTTACTTGTAGCCGGTTTTTTAACGTTGATTGCAGCCGGAATTGGATTCGCCGTCCGCGGTGGAATTCTGTCAACTTGGTCGGAACAGTACGGATTTACAATGACTGAGCTCGGGCAGATCACCGGTGGTGGTTTGGTCGGTTTTGGCGTCGTGATCCTGTTTACGGGTTTGTTGATTGACATCATTGGCTACAAGCCGCTAATGCTTATTGCGTTTCTTTGCCATGTTGTTTCCGCCGCGATGCTTTTTGCTGCGACATCGGTCTTTAATGCATCAGGCAAGGAAGCTTGCTACCTCTTGATGTACTCGTCGATGTTCGTGTTTGCCGTCGGTAACGGAATCTGCGAGGGCGTGATTAACCCCTTGGTGTCAACGATCTATCCGAAACAGAAAACGCATTACCTGAATATTTTGCACGCCGGTTGGCCTGCCGGACTCGTGATCGGCGGATTGATCGTGTTCGCTAATGGGATGTTTGCCTGGGAAATCCTGATGGCGACCTTCTTAATTCCTGTTGTGCTCTACGGAATCATTGTTCTCAAAGAGAAGTTTCCAAGAACGGCTGCTCAATCTGGATCCGTTTCAATTGTTGGAATGTATATGAAGCTAATCAGCGTGTTCTTTGTACTGCTGCTGGTTGCTCACGCCTGCGTCGGTTACGTCGAATTGGGAACTGACAGTTGGATCAACAAGATTACCGGCGCTATCATGAAGAGTGCCTTCCTTGGAACAGCTTTGTTTATCTACACGTCTCTGTTGATGACGGGGCTTCGATTCTTCGCTGGTCCGATCGTCCATAAAATTTCTTCGCTTGGACTTCTGTTCGCAAGTGCCTGTATCGGAGCACTTGGACTGTATCTGATCAGTATTGGAGAAAGCGTTCCGTTCATGTTCTTCGCAGCGACTGTCTATGCGATCGGAAAAACGTTCCTGTGGCCGACAATGCTTGGTGTTGTTGGTGAACGATTTCCAAAAAGTGCGACGGTTGCCATGGCTCTGCTGGGATGCGTGGGCATGTTGTCTGCTGGATTCCTCGGCGGTCCAGGAATCGGCTACAAACAGGATTACTTTGCGTCTCAGTACATTCAAGAGAAGTACGAGGAGTCGTACGAGCGCGTTAAGGCACCAAACGAAAACGGCTTCCTGATGTTCCCGACGATTACTGGTATCGACGGAGCCAAAGCCGGAATGTTGGCTAACAATGCTGAGAGCATCTTGAAAGACGTTGAAATCGCAGGCGATCGCATCAATAGCGATGAGTTCAAAGGCTTGAAGGATCAAGCGGATTGGTGGGAAGCGAACAAGCAGTTTGCCGCCACTGATTCTGGCCCTGTTGAGGAGTCGACCATGTTTGGTAGCCGAATGGCCATCCGATATACGGCGATTGTGCCGGCCGTGATGGCGGTGCTGTATCTGCTGATGTTAGTCGGCTTTAAAGCACCAAGTGAAGAAGAATTGAAACAGTAACAATCTTTTATCCATACGAACAAGGCACCGTTGTCATCGATAACGGTGCCTTTTTTTCTTTCGCCATCCCCGGATGATTTGAGTCGCTCATGAGTTTTGGAACAATGTTGGGAGTGCTGCTGACGTTTGGTCTGGTGGTTGCTCCTTTCATCTACGCGATCTTGATTCTTAAGCGGCTTGATGCTGCGGCAAAGAAGCGAAAGCAGGTAGGTCGGAAACTTGAGTCGAGATTCATGTTGGTCGACATCATGAGTTTGATTTTCATGGTCGGGATTCCATTTAAAATTCTCGATTTTGATATCGGCTTTGAAGTTTCCACGATATTAATTGTCGCGTCACTCTGTGCAGCATTGGCGGTTTGGTCCATCACGATCAAGACGATATCAATGGCCGGGATCAGCACTTTTGGTTGGCGAGCATTGGTGTCGATGGTTTTAATTCCGACAATGTATTTCGGATGTTTTTATTTCGGGATTGTTTCGGCAGGCCTGATCTGGGGCGAGGAAATTTCCGCCGAAGCAACGGTATGGCTTGTGTTTTCGTTATTTGGGATGGTAGCTTCGCCATGGATTGTTCGCGGATCGCTTCACTCGGCAAGCAGTTTAGTTAAAGCGAATACCGAACAGGAGAATGTCGATCCGCTGGCCGACTAGACTTTTGAAACTGGACGATGCGTTGGAGAAACCATGAATCGAGCGATAATTGGAACCGCGGAAATGGTGCTGAGCGTCAATGAATTTTCTAATCTCAATGCCAAATCAATCTTCTTCAAAGACCCTGAAGGCAACACACTGGAATTGATCTGTCACGAGTTTACGCAGTGATCAAAAACCAAAGCGATCGAATGGTCGTGACTAGCAGTAGCGTTGTCGTCGCACCAAGAATGATCGCGAACGGATACGGAGCACCGTCAAAGTTGTCGCGCGGAAACTCTGATCGGACTTCTTCCTGCTGATTTGAATTGGGGGCAGGCCAACATGCTTCCCCACGTAGCAAGGCTTTACTCGTTGCAGTTTTCATGATGCGTTTCTCACAAAAAGCGATGTTATGGAGTCGCCGGTTGGCACGCTCCCCACAAGTACAGACGCCATTGGCTTCGGAATCGGACGCGAAAAGTTTCATTTCGAAAATTTATTCGTAAAACCATGGTTGGGCATCCGTTTTCGCATCCGCTCGCCATCAGTTCGGAACTGAGTGTCGCCCAGCTCTCCGAGCTGGTGGCGAGCCGGGGAAATGCGTTTTCTATCTATCAATCGTAGCTGTAGCCATGGTTGAACGTCTCAATCCGCCCGCGATCAGTTCGGAGAACTGAGCGACTCTACTTTTTGCGTTTCTGTAGAATCACCGCACCCGTTGCGATCACGATTCCTGCCGCTTGAAGCACTTTCGAAACTTGAGGACTTAGTTTCGGCTTGTCCAGATCACCCTCGCCCTCTGTGTGCCGATCGACGAAGGTCTCGCAGTTGTTGAAGATCAGGTCGTATTTCTTTGACGGTTCGTTGCTTGTTTCCTGAAAGCGTATTTCTTCGACGGCACTTTGGGCGACTTCGGCATTGCTTCGCGGGCCGCTGTTCGGTGATACCGTCAACTGAGCGATGTACTTTTTGTTGTCAGCGATCCATTGATCCAGTGACACCAGCCGATGGCCGTACTTTCGTGAAAGCTCGGCGATCCAAAGCTGTTGCTTAATCCGATGCAAGCCAACGATGACCGCATGATGCTTCGGCCCCAGCTTCCCCAAAGCCGTAAAGGGAACCGTCAGTCGAGCTCCGGAGAGCTCATGTTCTGTGATAATGATTTGATTCATGTTGTTTACTGCGTGACCACGCAGTCAATGTTAGAAGCCTCAGCCGCCCCCTCCGCCTCCACCGGAACCACACTGCGGCAAATCGCAGCCGCCTCCGGACGTCGGCGTGCCGCAAGATTGTGATCCAGAACCGGCTTGTGGAGAAGCGATGACACTCAATTGACGCTCCACCTTTTTGCTTTCACACTTTGGGCAAGCGGCTTTGACGGTACCTTCGACCAGAAACTCAAATTCTGATTTACATTTCTGGCATTGATATTCGTATATTGGCATAGATCTGTCTTGTAAATCTTCGTCAGGAATTCGGACTCGCCAATGTTACTCAGTTGTCAGCAATGCCGCCAGTTCGATCGAATCGCGATTGATGATTTCGGCATGCGTGGAATCGTGCTTATGGAGAACGCCGGAGCTGCGTGCGTCCGCGAGATTTTTCGACGATCCAAGGACGGTCCGACAGTTTTGCTCTGTGGAGGCGGTAATAATGGTGGCGATGGCTTCGTGATGGCACGTCACTTTCAAAATGCAAACGTTCCAGTTCATGTTATTCTGCTCGCAGGTCCAGCCAAAATTTCCGGAGACGCGAAAACGAATTTTGATGTTTTGCGAAAGATGGACACTTCGATGACTCGTGCCGAATCCAGTTGGACCGCGAACGATTTCCTAACCGCGTTTCGAAGTGTCAGCGATCATCCGTTGCTCGTTGATGCCATGCTGGGCACGGGAGCCAAAGGAAGCTTGCGAGATCCTTATGCGGCCGCAGTGGAAGCTTCGAATCAAATGTCCGCCAGTCGATTCGCAATCGACATTCCGACGGGGCTCGACGGAGACTCCGGCGATTGCGAACTCGCATTCAAAGCAGATGTGACTTGCACATTCATCGCCAGAAAGACAGGCTTTGAGAACCCAAATGCAAATCAATGGTTGGGAGACGTCGAGGTCATCGACATCGGAGCTCCACGCGAAATATTCGATCGGTTCCAAATACAACCCTGAACTGCAAGTTTTGAAGTTGCTTTATTCACGTTTAGGGGCGAAACCCAACGCCGTGAAGAGTTTCCAGACAGCAAAAATGAAGACCTGCATTTCTCGCAGTGGCTACCCGAGGCCTTACGGCCAACGGCTCGCTTGCTTGATTCGAATTGAAAAGTGAGCCGAGACGCGTGAGCGTCCGGGTATCCTGCCAGAAAAGTAAGCCGAGACGCGTGAGCGTCCGGGTGTCCTGCCAGAAAACGATGCGTAAGATGGAATTTCGGCATTCGAAAAACGCTTCACGGCTTTGGGCAAAGCCCCGTTCATTTGCCTAGCCATTCTGAAGGGCTGCGAACACTAATTGCTAAGCGTTGGCCTGAGAGGAAGAGTGCTTAGCGGCACGAAACGTCTCGGAGAGCAGTGCTACTTTGGTTTTGAAATGATCTCTAGCCAGTCAACGTTTTGCTCAGCCAATCGATTGCTGCCAAATATTCAGATTCTTGATGCGGCGGGATTCGGTCCGCAT
>CALLUY010000093.1 GCA_938010615.1 uncultured Pirellulaceae bacterium
TCAGCAGGTTCCCCTACCTGATGGGGCGATTTCTGCGGGACCGCCCAGTGCGGGAAATCCGCATGCTGGAAAATATGAGGAAATGACCTCATCGCGGTAACGGGGAGGGAGTGGCGGTGCCTCTCCCTTACCCAATTATTAGCGCAACATCAAAAAACGCAAGCGAGTCAACAAACGATCTAAAAGCGATTGGTTTCCTGGCTTTCCATCACAACAACTGACATTCTTTGCCATCTCCTTTTTTGATAGCTTTTCGGTTCACCCAAAATCCGCAAACCCTCCCTTTCATCAATTACGTTGTCCGATGCAGGATCCAGATCCGAATCCGAACTCTTCTTCATCGACCAGTCGTTGGCTGATCTTTGCGATGGCATTCTTCTTAATATCGCTCTCGTTCCTGATCGCATCGAGACGCAACGGAGTCGACATCGACTTGTTCCATCAGATGTGTCTGGCGCGACAGTTCTCAGAAGAGGGAACGTTTCCGATGAAGGATGCTTTTGCATACACGCCAACCGTCGACCCCATTGTCCATCACGAATGGGGAAACGGAGCCATTGCGTATGCAATCATTGAACAAATGGGGCTCAAATCAAACGGCTTGATGGCGCTGAAATACTTTCTGGTAACCCTGATCTGTTTCGGATGCTGTTTCGCGGCGAAGCTCCGAGGTGCGACGTGGCCGATGATCGTGCCATGTTTAGCATTGACGACAATCATGGGCGGACAGATTGGATACACGACCGTTCGAGCCCAACTTTTCACAATCGCGTTCCTGTCGCTTGAATTTTGCTGTTTCGCGATCGACCGACAAGGAAAAAAGTGGTGGATTGTTCCCTGGCTTATTCTAGTCGTCGTCTGGGCAAATATTCACGCCGGAATTGTCGCTGGCTTGGGGATCTTTTGCTTCTACGTTCTGTTTCGAATCAGCGAGCCGTTGATCGAAAAGTATCTACCGGTCGCATCGCATGAATCAGAAAGCAAAGACTCAAGCCCGCGAAGCTCGGCTTGGTATCTGGTTGGCGTTGCCATCGCATCATTTCTTCTGCTGTTAATGAATCCCTACGGAATCAATTTACCGATCTATCTCTATCACGGAACAACCCTAGAACGACCGCTCATCAACGAATGGCAACCATTGCTAACAGCGATCAACGACACCGGATTCCTCACATTGCTAGGCGTGTCGATCCTGTTGGCATTGATCGGATTCAAAAACACTTGGCGGACTCGACCGTTCGAAGTTTTCATCATCGCACTAACTGCCTACCTCGCTCTCAAGCACGTTCGACATCTTTCGATCTACGCAATCGTGTGGGGCTGCATCGTGCCCGCAAATCTAATGCATAGTTCAATCGGAAAAGAGCTCACGACGATCGGCTATCGCTTGGCCAAACCGCTCACCGTATTTGCAGCCGCTGCAGGCATCTACTGCTTGGCGATGGCGACGCAGGAGCGATTCTGGGAGATGCAAGTTCCCTCGTATTCCGAAGCAGCCCAACCGAAAGGCATGCTCTATCCGGTCGGCGCAGTCAACTTTTTGAACGAGACTGGTTATGAAGGCAACTTAATGGTTCCCTTCAACATCGGAGCCTTCGTTTCATGGAACCTATATCCGAAAGTCAAAGTCAGTATCGACAGTCGCTACGAAGCCGCCTATCCGGAAGGATCCATCGAAACAGCACTCGACTTCTACGATGCGAAGGACGGATGGCAAAAGACGCTTGAGTCCCACGAAACAGACGCCGTCTTAATCCCAAACTTCATGCCGGTTTACGAGCGGGTCGCCAACCAAACTGATTGGCATTTGCACTACAAAGATTCCATGTTCTCGGTTTTCACGAAACAAAAACGGGCTGGCGCCCCCGTCATCAATGATTCGACCGAATTCGATTGGGAGTTTTAGAAACTCCGTGTTCGCCGCGTGCTCTATGCCAGTGTGTTTCTAAACGCAGCATCCTGTATATTGTTGGCGTCCCAATCTCAACAAATTTCTGCGCGAAACCATGACACAGATCTACGAAGACATCACTGACTGCATCGGCAAAACTCCACTCGTTCGATTGCGCCGCGTCACCGAAGGTTGCGTTGCGAACGTGATTGCCAAAGTCGAAAACATGAATCCATTGTGGAGTGTGAAAGACCGAATCGGCCGCGCGATGATTGATGCCGCAGAACGCGATGGCCTAATCAAAGAAGATACAACCATCATCGAGCCAACCAGTGGCAACACAGGCATTGCACTGGCCTACGTTTGCGCAGCGCGAGGATACAAACTGCAAGTCACGATGCCGGACAGCATGTCGATCGAGCGACGTCGTTTGCTGACAGCGCTCGGTGCTGAAGTCATCCTGACTCCCGGCGCCGAAGGAATGCCCGGCGCGATCCGGAAAGCCACCGAACTTTCTGAACAAGATGGCTACTTCATGCCGCAACAGTTCAACAATCCGGCCAACCCGGAAATCCACCGTCAGACGACGGCTCTTGAAATCTGGGACGATTGCGGCGGCGAGATCGACATCTTTGTCGCCGGCGTTGGAACGGGCGGAACAATTACTGGCTGCAGCGAAGTTCTGAAAGAGAAAAACCCAAACCTTAAATCAATCGCCGTTGAGCCCGTCACCAGCCCGGTCATTACTCAGCGCAAATCGGGCGATCAATTGATGCCCGGTAAGCACACGATTCAGGGCATCGGCGCCGGATTCATTCCGGGGATTTTGAACGTGGACATCATCGACGAAGTTTATCGCGTCAAAGACGACGACGCCGTTCAGATGGCTCGTGATCTTTCAACGAAGGAAGGTCTCTTCTGCGGGATCAGTTGCGGCGCCGCCGCTTCGGCCGCCATCGAAATCGCCAAACGACCAGAGAACGAAGGCAAGACGATCATCGTGATTCTTCCAGACCTTGGTGAACGTTATCTGTCGACAAGTTTGTATCCTTCGTAGCCTCACTTTCCGAACGGGGAAAACTGTTTGTTCCAATTCGGTAACCACAGACTTCATGACAGACAATAGCAGCGATCAAGACGTCAATCCTTACGCTCCACCCGGTACGTGGGATGCTGATGTCCATGGGCAGAGGCATCTAGTCCACGAGCTATCCATAAAGTTTGTCGGACTCCTCTGTTTACCAGTAGCCTTCTTCACGATAGCCAGTCCCGACTCAATGAACTGGATAGTTGGACCGTTTGTGCGTTTAATGTACAGCGGCTTGCGGGACTTGATTCCGAGATCGCTTTTGATGTTGTTGCCTTATTTTCTTTTTGGCGTTTCTCTGATTCTGGTTGCCAGGCTGTTGCTGAAGCTAAATCACTGGGGCCGAATTGGCTGTACTGTTGTTTGTTGCATTGGCTTGATGAGCTTTCCAACGGGAACGTCGGTTTGCGTTGCCGTTATTTGCTTGTTGTGGTCGCCACAGAGCAATGTGGTGTTTTCGGGCTACAAGACTTTGCTGAAAGACCAAAACTGAGGGACAATGAATTCCAATATTGAAGTCATACGACTACAGCCCAACTGAACATGAAATCGCGGCGTTGAAAATACTCAATGAATAGCCAGAAACAATTCGCATGCGGTCCGAAGACAAAAACTTACATCCTTGCTGGCTTGCTAGTTTTATTTTTGATTAGCAGTATTTGGCTCGCGATGGAAATTTCACGTGGGCTACGTTCCAACGAATGGACACCGGTCACTGGTGAGATTGTCAGTCACTCTTTCTGGGGCAGGCACAGGCATAGTCGAATTCGATGGCATGTGGTTCGGGTTCAATATTCTTTCGATGGAAACGAATACAGTCGAAGAGTCGACCGTTTTGGAGATGCAAGTAGCGCTGTGGCCGGAGCCCCGATCACAGTCTACGTTAATCCCAGCAATCCCACCGAACTTGCGTCCGAGAAAGGATTGCTCGCAATCGATTACGGAATCCCCATGACGATAACGCTCTTCTCTGCCGCCGCAGCCTTCGTAGTTCTGTGCATCATCTACAGCCCCAAAGACGACTACGAATCTGAAATCAATGACACGCTGCTCTAAAGCGCGCTTACGGTTCGGAGAACCGAGCGACATTTTCCCGGCAACCTTCGATGCATGGTGGAGACCACCGAGCTACGATTCGTTTGAGTCGGCAATCCGTGCCACGCAGTTTTCGAGCACGCCTGCCGATCAATCGATTCGTTTCGCCGAAACTTACTTTTCCAAAACGACGGTCAATCAGTCAGTTCGAATCGTGTTCGCCTTGGCGGGTCAATAACGCGTGCAAACATTTGGCCCGAGGTGTCGCGAGGCCGTTGATAGATGAAGACAGGAATCCGGAACCTGTCGATGGAATCTTTGACGATCCCCAAGACCATCGGCCAATGAAAGTTTGATCCGTTCATGCCTATTTGAGGCAGGTGAATCGACGCATTCATCCTCAGAGCCTTTTGGGCTAGACGCGCCAAGCAACCAGCGAGCACCTTATAGCGGATGGGGCGTACCCCGGCTTTGTATCTGGTTCCTCGTTCGGCGACCATGTTTGCGACGCGTACGATTTGGTTTGCGTGAGTTCGATTGACGTTGACGAATTGGATCGCGCCCAACCCAAATTCATTGTGGAAACGATCGCGAAACCACCGGTTGTAAGCGCGCTCCGCTTCCGGCCAGCCACGCGTTACTTCGCGTGCATTTTGACCACGCCAAATTCCAAGGTCATTACAAATATGACCAATGATCTGAGGGCCGTCCGACTTGGGTTTGGAGATACTCCCGGTTACAAAAATTGGATTTTCCATGGGACTGACAATCGTTCGCTTCGAGTTTCCTCTCGCGAGACGACCAAGCTGAATAATGAAATGAATAAGTCCGTAGGATTTACTCAATCGTCCATTGCCCGATTGCCATGTCTTACACTGAGATCATTATTTGGAGAGCTAAGCAGTTAGTCAAACAAACCAGATACGGTCTTTACGAAATAATACAAGCACGATGCGCAAGCGAGCGAGTCGAATTGCGCGAAACTCACTCACCCTTGCGCTTTTTGAAGTTGCGCGTTTTCAAAGATTGGTGGTCATTTCCATGGCAATTGATTTGTGAAAGTCGCAATTTCAAACTTAACCAGATAGTCGCCTTTCGCTCCGCGAAAGTGTGTCAAACGCTACTTTCGCGGAGCAAACGCTACTTTCGCGGAGCGAAAGGCGACAATGACGCAACATCAAACTTGCGCTTCGAGCCTGTACTTCTAGCGAACAGCAAATCATGCCGTGATTCGTGGACAGTTTGTTTCTCAAGCCCTCAGTCGGGTGATCCCGTTCCAGTCTTTCACGCAAATCAGCTTCATGAATTGCTCTGCGCCGCGCAGTTTTCAAGGACGCCTGCGATCAATCGATTCGTTCGCCCAAATCCAAAACCGTCCTTGGACCTGCCGCCTGAATCTGCCTCTTGGCAATACACCGCGAGGATCGAACGGGCTCGCGTCATCGCGACGTACAAGCTGTTGGCAAGCACCCGGTATCCGGCGCCGACGAACTGATCCGCACAAGGAACCAACACGACCTCTGACTCGTAGCCTTTGAACGAATTCGATGTTGTCATCAAAATCGTATTGCTGCGACGCTGAAACGTTTGGCTAACCTGAACCGACAGCTCAACGTCAAACGGATCCAAACGACTCTGCAACACTTGCTGCACTCGATCCGCAACGTGCTTTCCGTTGTACAGTATGCAGATATCCTTCGGCGAGACATTTTCGGCAGTCAACAGGTGTAGCAAATGATCGCCCATCGCACCGAGCTGCTTTTCAATCGTTGAATGCGACTGAAACAGAGGCCTCGGACCGCCGACTTGGTTGAATCCGATTTCCAGCCACGGTTCGCCGGCTCGAGTCGTCTCTTTAAGCAATCCCAACTCCAACAATTCTCGGTGTTCTTCCGTTTCGCTCAAATGGTCCAGCACGTTCACCGCGAATTCGATGATCGGCTTCGTCGAACGAAAGCTCTCTCGCATGATCGTCGATCGACCTCGCATGTTGAGCCCGTACTCAGTCCACTTCGGAGTCCCGACGCCGTAGATATTCTGGGCGTTGTCATAAAAAATATGAGCCGATCGACTGTTTCCGTCGGCATCGTCGACTTGCTGCACCAGCGACAACAGTAATCGCAACATCGACGGCCCCATGTCCTGAGCTTCATCAATGAACAGTGCGTTGCAACGGTTCTCAATCGCCTGATCGCCAATCCGTTCCAGAAACATTTCGGCCGCCAGGTCGTAGCTGAACTGGTAATCGTGAATCGACAGTCCAACTTCGGGAAGGATTGCCTCCAGTACATCCTTCGCGTGCAGCAGCGTCACGTTTTTCCAAGGAAACGGTTTCCGTCCGAACAGAGTTTCCTTCTGACGTGATTCCCATGCATTTTCGATCGCATCCTGCAACAGTTTGTGCAGAGAACGATTCGCGTACACGGCCCAGATTCGATAATTCTCGTTGAGCGAATTTCCGATTCGTTCGGCGGTTCGCGCCACCCAATTCGAAAGCACGACTGATTTCCCGCTGCCAGCGACTCCACGGATGAGCCTCGGTTTCCCGTCCAGTTCCAGCTCGCTCAACCGCTGTTGTTCCTGGGACAGAATCGGCCGCATCGTGCGGCGCGACGCAAACTGTTCGCCCAAAGAGTGCTTCGGTTTCCATTCCGATTTCTCAGACGGCGACAGCTTATGGCGGCTGGATTTTTGACGGCCGGGTTCTTGACTGAATTCGTAACTCGCAGGAGCCTCTTTAACCGCGGAAGACGCGTTGCTGGGCGAGGCATAGTCTTCCTGAGCCGATACTTCTGTCCATTGAAACGTCGCTCCAGTCCGCTTCAAAATCGCGGGCCTCAGCGACGAAAGCAGCGGACGCAAATGAGGTTCTTCCATCTCACTTCGGCTGGCGATTACGATCACACATTCGCGAGCTCGACTGATCGCGACGTTCACCAAACGCTGCCATTCGTGAACTGGCCACGTCACGTTTCCCGCGTTGACAGAATCAAAAACAACGACCTCGGACTCGGCGCCTTGCTGGCTGTGGACAGTCGAAGCCTGCCATGAATTTGCTTTCCAACGCGTCAGCAATGTCGCAATGGAATCGGCCTGAGCTTTGAATGGCGATATGAACAAGCCGTTGGAATTTTTGAACGCATCGTTTTCGAAAAGTTTCTGTAGCACCGCGTAAGTCGCGACACGAACCCAGCTTTTGTTCGCCGGACCACGAGCCGCACGAATCTTGTCGATGCCGACGTCTTCTTCGTCCAACACATACCAGATGGCTCGCGAAAATTGAGTCACCGAATCGGCAACCGCTGGAGATCGCTCGCGTACACGATCTGCCGTGGTCAGCTTTCCGCCGTATTGATAGCCGGACACGATTTCGCAAACGGCCGGATCCATGCGATGCTGTTCCAGCAAAACGTGAACGCCCCGCGGCGCCGATTCGATATTTGCAAGATGACTGAGCCCGCTGCTGGCCAGCCACTTCGCTTGCCGAGACGGAAGAACTCGTGCGATTCGGCTGATCGGAGCCAGCTGTTTCGAATCGCCCACGAGCACCACGCGATCACTGGCTAACAGCGAAAGGGCCGCAACGGCGGCGCGTGAAATCAATCCCGCTTCGTCAATCACGATCGTCGTAAACGGCGCACGCGCCTCGTTAACCATCGATGTTAGCAGTTCGTCTTTGATTAGAGAGATTGCTTTGAAGGCCGTTGCCACGACCACGCGAACATCGGAATCGAAAAACACGTTCTTGCTGCGATCCGCACAGGCGTCGCGGGCTTGTTGAATCTCCATTCGCAGCACGGCGCGGTCCTGCCCGGATTCGGCGGCCGAAAGTTTCTTCACAAGCTTGTCGATCGTTGCCAGCAAAGCGGACTCCGTGCCCTGCAACATGTCGACCAAATTCGCTTTGCGGAACGTCTGCCAAGCAGCTCCTTTTCCGATCCGCAAAATCTGCCCTTCATCGAGCGCACCGGCACCTGTTTCGCTTGATTGTGCCGCGGCGCCGATCGATGCGGCGACGGAATCGGTTGCCTGGTTGGTCGTCGAAACAACCAGAATCCGTTCGGCCGGATCCTCGATTGCGGCAGCCACCTGGCGTCCGGTGGTGTAAGTTTTCCCAGTGCCCGGCGGGCCCCACAGGACGCTCCACGAAGTTTGCCACCAGTCCAGCAGTTCAGGCAGACTCGCCGAATTCGGTCTTCGTACTTCCGGATGAACGTCACCGCATGCCGCCAACAAACGTCGCCGCAATTCGACGCGAGCCATATCAAAGGCTTCGTCGTTGTAGATCGTGTTAAGCGCCGCCAGAAACTCGAACGGCCGTACGCAAAAATCGCCCGGCACCGGAGTCACTTCCGGATTGTCGAGGCTGACAAACAGACAGCGATTCTGTTCGTCGACTTCCAGAATTTCGCCAGACCAGAGAGCCGCCTGCTCGATGGTTTCCGGATCGGCGAATTCGCGTCGATCGACCAATCCTGCTTCGGAGCGTGGTCGAAAGGCGACGGCGCCTTCCCAAGTCCAATCGAAATCGATGGCTCCTTCGACGTGGACCACATGCACGATGCCACGTTCGCTTTCGGCAACGACGCTAACTTTTTCACAGCTCAGCTTTTTCCACTTCGAGCAATCGCGATACTCCTGGCGAACGGCTCTGGCTGCTTGCTCGATGCATTCAAGGTCAGCTTCGGGAAGCCCCAAGGCTTCGTCAAAACTGGCGATGTTAAACGCAGTCGGCTCGGAATCAGATTGTCGAGAGGGTTGACTCATGGATTTGTATTTTCGTCTCGGCTTGTTCAGATAACAATGCCGAAAGCGTGGCATAGGCCTGTGAACTGCATGTCCACAAGCCAGAGGCTTATGCCACCTGCGATCAATCCAGATACTTTCGAGTGCCGACAACCACCGTCCGCCATGGAGCTGGATAGCCTTCTGCGGTTTTGCTGGAGTCATGCGGATCGAGAAACTCGGCTAGAGAATGATAAGTCATGAACTCAGTCATGCGTTGCTCTTCGGTTGTTACCGGACAGTGCGAGACGACTTCGACGTCTTTAAAACCCGCGCGGCGTACCCAGTTGACCAGACAATCCTGCGTCGGCACGAAATAGACGTTTCGCATTTTCGCGTAACGATCCTCCGGAAACAGAGCCATCGTGCCTTCGCCCGGGATGCTCTGCGATTCAACAATCGCGCGGCCGCCGACGACCAAGCTGTTTCTCAGGTCTCGTAAGATCTGAACTGGGTTTCTTTGGTGGTAAAGAATTCCCATGCACAGCGCGATATCGAAGCAACGATCAAACACGGTTAAGTCTTCGCATCCCAGTCGCTCGTACTGCATGTTTGGGATCTGCAAAAACCGCTGCACCATTTCGAACATCAGATAGAACGGGATCGACGGGTCGAGCCCAACCAGCAGCTCCGGATTCATCGCCGCGGCGCGGAACATATAGTACGCGTTGCCGCAGCCGACATCTAAGATTCGCTTTCTGGAAATGTCGCCCAACACCGGCGCGATGCGATCCCACTTCAAATTCGATCGCCATTCCGCGTCGACTTCGAAGTCAAAAAACTTCCAAGGCCCTTTCCGCCAAGGATGAAACTGACGGATCGCGGCTTCCAACAATGCGAACTGTTCGTCACTCAGGTCCGATCGTTTCCCAATCGAAATATGGTCGCTACCAAAGTCAAATTCCAGCGGATCTGAAAAGTCGTCTGCGGTGGGAAGCGGTTCGATGACTCGCATCAAATCGGCTCCGCGAGGCAAATCGAGTTCAGGAAGCCTGATTTTTCTCCGTTTGCGGACTTCTTCCATGTCCACATTTGGTGATAATCGTTCCAACAAATCGGGGCGTTCCCAGTACAGCATCAAACCCTTCCCAGCATCTATTTTTTTCGCGGCGGACCAGTGACTCAAATCGATCGACTCTTCAACGAAATCGATCCCGACTCGGGAACGTTTTCTTTCGACGAAAACGTTGCGAGGGTGTTTGATGATATGATCTCGCGCAGCGTCCCGCTATACGCCGACGTGCAACGCAGTATTCCAATGCTGGCCGGATTGCTGGAACACGATCCGATTCGAGTCTTTGACTTGGGATGTTCGACCGGGACTTCGCTGATTCATCTTTCGGCGATGCTGCCCGACCGCAACCTTGAACTGATCGGCGTCGACAATTCGCAACCGATGCTGGATCAATGTCAGCAGAAGCTGGATTCGCTCGAATTGCCTCATCGAATCGAGACAATATGTGACTCGGTTCAGTCGTACAATTTTGAAAATGCTTCGATTGTGCTGATGAACTACACGCTTCAGTTTGTCCCCGAATCGGATCGCCCTGCCCTGCTGCGTCGGATCAGCGACTCGATCCGGCCCGGCGGATTCCTCCTGATCAGCGAGAAGGTGGCTCACGAGCAACCGGCGATGGATGATGCGGTGGTGGAGCTGTACTTCGAGTACAAGCGACGTCAGGGCTACAGCGAGCTTGAGATCTCTCGCAAACGGGATGCTCTGGAGAACGTTTTGGTCCCTTTGACGACGGGACAGAATCTACAACTGATCCATGATGCAGGGTTTGCCAAGGCCGAAGTGTTGCTGAAATGGTTCAACTTTGCCACGTTTTTATGTCGGATTTGAGCCGTCAATTTCCGAATAAAAACGAACCTTTTATCGCGTTGACCATACTGCAAGGTAGGATTAAAATCCTGCTCGCGTAAACACGGTGGCTGTAGCTCAATTGGTTAGAGTACTGGATTGTGATTCCAGGGGTTGGGGGTTCAAGTCCCCTCAGCCACCCTTCTTTTTTTTACGCTTGTCCCAGATGCTCTGGGACTGGGCTATTGATCCTCGATCGGCCGGTCCAGCAGAACATAACAGTCGCGCAGCCTACATTTCGTCTGAAATCGCATCTGAGCCAAATCTGCATGACGCTTCCGAGTTGTGCAATTAAAATAAAAAGCCACCGACCACCGTCGAGTGACTTGGTCTCAATGCCCTCTTGATGCTCTTGCTGGATTCGCATGTCTGTTTCAAAAATTCGCACATGGTTGCGCCAGTTGGCTTCCGAACGCCAATCATTGAAAGATTCGGATTGCCATTTGGAAGTTGAAAGCCTCGAAGGACGCATGTTGCTTTCGAGTGCACCGACCGCTTGGGTCAATCCAATCGGCGTTCCGATTGAAGGGTCGGTTACGATCACAGGGACATCCGTCGACGACGTTGAAGTCGACCGAAATCGATTGTCGCTTAAAAACGAGGATACCCAACAATTCTGGGATGGATCCCAGTGGAATGATGAGTGGGCGTTGTTTCAACCTGACGGCACAGAAGAGAACTGGTCTTACACAGTGGATCTGGACGCAGGAAACTATCGCGTCGGCGTGAGAACATGGGACAATTCAAACAATCGTGATGTAGCAAGCCGACCGTTTTCAGTTGCGGAAGATCAGGATCCAGCAGTCGGAATCAATCCAATCGGAACTCCAATGGAGGGCACGATTACGTTTTCAGGCACTTCCGCCGACGACGTAGAAGTCGATCGAAATCGGTTGTCGCTTTCCAACGTCGATACGCAGCAATTCTGGAATGGTTCCCAGTGGAGCGATCAATGGGCGATGTTCGAACCCGATGGTGCTGAAGACTGGTCCTACGCGGTGGATTTGGACGCTGGCAACTATCGGCTAGTTGCTAGGACTTGGGACACTGCGGGCCAACGCGATGTGACGAGCCAACTGTTTTCGGTTAGCGAGGACGAGACTCCGGAAGTTGGAATCAATCCAATCGGCACTCCAATGGAAGGCACGATTACGTTTTCAGGTACTTCCACTGACGATGTGGAAGTCGATCGAAATCGATCGTCGCTTTCCAACGTCGATACGCAGCAATTCTGGAATGGATCCCAGTGGAGCAATCAATGGGCGATGTTCGAGCCCGATGGTGCTGAAGATTGGTCTTACACGGTGGATTTGGAGGCAGGCAACTATCGGCTAGTTGCAAGGACTTGGGACACTGCAGGCCAACGCGATGTGACGAGCCAACTGTTTTCGGTTTTCGATCCAGATGACTTGTCGAATGAAATCGTTGCCAGCCTCAACGAAGTTCTGCCTGACGGTTGGACTCTCGAAACACGGATTCAAAACAATGACATCTGGTTTAGAACAGTAGACCCAAGCGGCAACGATCAAATTGACATTCGCTTTGGTTCGGCAGGGGTGATCGCAGAGATCCGCGACGTTGCTACTGGACGAAGTCTTCTGGCGCCGTCCTACCAAGGCGAATCGACAGACCGAGTGATCCAGTGGACTCTATGGGAAACCGGACAGACCGTTCGACACGATGTGCCATCGTTGCCAGATTTCGAAGATCGCTTCAACACGACACAAGCGGGAACGTTTGACAACGTGCTCAATGGGATCGTCGACGTTGACCTCAATTCAGATGAGGGGCAAATTGATGTCTGGTCAGTCGTTGACAACAACTGGAAATCGGAGCAAGACCCTTACATGGATGGAACGGTTACGGCCCTGACTCGAACCGAAATTCTGGATGGCGGCGCAATTCTTATTCGTCGCGTTGTTCGCATTGGCGAAATCAATCTCCATGGACAAGCCACAACTCTCGATAGACCTTACTTCGAAGCGTGGAATCCGCTTTCTGATTCCGCGTTTGATTCCTTAGCCCTGAGCATCGACGCCAACGGCAATCCCAATGTCTGGTACGCCGATGGTTACAACGTTCCATACTACTCCAATACGTCGGTGGCAAATACGCGCGGCTGGGCAACCAGTTACGACCGCGATAACATCAACAACGGCACCAACCTGTCGATCGTCTATGGTACCGACAAAGGCACTCTCCATCTCGCAAACGGATCAGAAAGACCCAACAACCACTACAACCTCAACTTGTTTGACTTCTCCGGCGGAACGGCAATCCTACCCGGCCTATACACTGGTAGCCTGAGCGAAGGTGCGATCATCGATCAACACATCATCCTGCTTCCGGGTGAAGGAATTGACTCCTCAACGGCAGCACAACTCGATGCCCTTTCTCAACGCCTGCCACCTCCGCAAGTTTATCAAGCGGGAGCAGAAATCGAGGGCGAACTTTTTGCGATCGCGGACCGATTGTCGAACCTGCAAGATGAGCCTCGAGTTGCAACCGACCACATTGCACCTCTGCTGTAGCCCGGCGCACTTCGGCTAAACCAACGCTAATCCGGGACGACAGTACCCGTATTCATCGAAGCAAAGCAAGATTCGGGTTCGCTGCGAAGCCGATGATCGGCGTGAACTGCAGCGAAGCGAATCACTCCGGACAAATCGATCACGTATCGAGCGGGCATGGGTAAATCCCAATCCGAAGTCCCATTTGTTTCTGGAAGATCCAACCCTAAAGATCGCTCAGCTTCAATGACGTCCGGCGGCGTCTCCAACGTTAGCCCAAAACTTGTCGCTATCTGATTGTTGTGATCGTTGAGCACCGGAAAGGATAATTCCAGTTCCTCCGCTGCGATGCGATTGAAGTTTTGGCGTTGCGGACACAACGCGACCAGCTTAGCTCCGTGGTGGGAAAACTTTTGAAAATGGTCCTGCAAAGCTTCCAGCTCCGCGAGGCAGTAAGGTCACCAGTTGCCACGGAACCAAGTCAGCACTAGAAAACGTTTGCCACATAATTCCTGTAGCGACTTGCTGCCATCATCCGTTTCGACGACATGGTGCATTGGCGCTGAATCTCCAACAGCAAGTGCTTGCCCTTCCGGTTTGGACGCGACAAGTCGATCAACGTGAGCGTTGAGCACTTCAATAACTTCAGGTGAAGTCGATCCCGTTTCAAATGAGTGTCTTATCTCGCGAAGACGTTGAGCCAATGTCGTCATGTTAGTTTCCGGTTTCCAAAGTCATTTGCGCTGAACGATACCCCAAAACCAACCAGCGACACGCCCATAGTTGTGAATCGCCGAAGCAACCAATATTACCAACAAAACAAACAGGATCGGGAGCCCCACAAGCACCATCGCGATCTCAATTCTGATTCGCTGAAATGCGCCAAATACGACTGCGAAAAGTAAGGTGACCAGCAAGACGGATTTGATTCCGAACCGAAGCTGAGAAACCTCATGCGGAGATTTTTCGATGCTCCGATATCGCTTCAGTTCGCGGAGTCCACAAATCTGTTGATCCGTCTGGCAATGAGGGCACTGAACAACATGGCCAGCTTTACCGATTGGCACTTTGAACTGAAGCCCGCACTGACAGGGAAACAGAAACTGCGTTTGCGTTTTCTTGAGTTCGGCCAATTGTTCTGTCAACAAATAGTTCTATCAATTCTTCTGCGAACGCATCCATGCGATTAGGTCGAGGATGTCATCACGCGTCATCGTGTCCAACAATCCCTTTGGCATCGGCGACGTTGCAGATGGTTTCATGGCTTCGATTTCAGCGACTTTGATCTTCACCATATTGTCAGGATTGATCATATCTGGCTGGACCCAATACTCTTCACCAGCGAGATTCACGACGCGGCCAGTAACCGTGCGACCGTCTTCCATTGCGAAAATGGTTGCTTCGTATTGATCGGAAATTGACTTGCTAGGATCGACGAGCGTTTCAACGAGGTCACGTGTAGCAAACCGATTTCCCGCAGCCGTCAAATCGGGTCCGATGATACCGCCCTGCCCTGACATGCGATGACATTTGTAACAGCTTCCGACGCCGAACATCTTTTTGCCATTGGCGAGGTCGCGCGATTTCAAATCATCGTCGCTGATCGGCATCAAGTCATCAATTGACCATTCCTGTACCTTGTCCCGTGCTTTCAAATCAGCGTACGGGTCGACAGCAATGGGTTCTTTGGCAAGAACTTCAGCGAGTTCCTTTTTGGTTTCTTCAGGCATGTTCTTGATCGCAAGGTTACGAATGCTTTTTACGTATCCACCAAACGAGTGGCCGCCGAGGAATTCTGTCGCGCCTAGGAACCAGTTTAGATACTGGGTGCGAGCTTCGTCGCTCCAGCCTTTCTTGGCGACGGCAAGGTGCCAAGCGTAGACGACTTGCTCCTCTTGCGTTTGGGCGGAGAGCAACAGGTTGAGCGTCTTCGTGACGGCAGCTTCCCTACCGACTGCGATCAGGGCTTTCGAGAGCTCCCGATTTAGATCTGCATCATCGCACGGAAATTCGGAGCTCAGGTTTTGGATCGCAGCAACGGCCATCGGAATCTGATTCTTAGAACGAATCATCATCAGGCCGTAGATTCGTAGCAAAGCAAGTTGTTGATCCTTGCTGGCACCGCTCCATTGAACTCGATCGAGAGCCTTCGTTGCGACTGCGCGTTGTTCATTGGTTCCGCACCGGGCAATAGCAAGAGCCCCTTCAAGGATCGCTTGCGGTCGTGATTCACCATCAATTCGATCAGCCCACTTCTCAGGCGACTGATGTTCGAGTCCGATCCTTGCGGCGAAGCGGATAAAGCGATCTTCGTGGCCGAGATTCTCCCAAAGCGTGTCAATCGAAACGGTTGAGTCCGTCACATGCGATTTTTCGAGTTCTCGCCGCAGGGCAACAAGCGGATTTGGGACAGCATCGGTCTCGACTGGACTGGTCGATTCGGTGCCGTTATACGTGATCTCGTAGAGTGCCGATTGGCTTCGTCGGCCGCCAATCAAAAAGTACATTGCCCCATTGATCGGGTTGATGGTCAGATCCGTCACGGGCAAGGCTTTGGAGCTACAGAAAATATTCTTGGTCGCTTTCCACGATGCACCATCGGGTTCAAGCTGCACTGCGTAAATTTTGCCGTAACTCCAATCGGAAATGAACAATGCATTCTGAAACTGAGCCGGAAACTTGGCTCCAGTTCCAAACGTAATTCCTGTAGGGCTGCCGAGTCCGACTTCGTGAACCGGTGGCAAGCTGTCAGGATAGTACTTTGGCCATTTTCCACTGCCGTTTCGCCATCCGTATTCGCCACCGCTGACTACGTGACAAACGCGAGTTGGACGATACCAGGGCAATCCAACATCCCATTCCATGTCGGCGTCGTACGTAAACAGTTCGCCATTGGGATCAAACGCGATGTCGTACTCGTTGCGGAATCCGGCACAGACCAATTCGAATGACTTTCCTTCGGGGTCCGTTTTGCAAACCCAGCCAGCGGGTGCCATTTTTCCAACGGCGTGCCCACCGGGATCCGAAAGTCGCTCGATCAATTGATCTTCGCCCCAATGTCGTGGTGACCGAGAAGTTTCGGGATTGGGAATCTTGGTCATGTTGCCAGCGCAAATGTAGAGCGACTTTTTGTCGGGGCCAAGCAACACCGCGTGCGGTCCGTGCTCAGAACCGCCGTCGAATTCGCGAAGCATCTTGACTTCGTCGTACTGATCGTCGCCGTTGGTGTCTTTGCAACGAAACAATCCAGGCGGCATTTTATCACCGCGATGAGCAACCACATAGAGACTGTCAAACGCACACAACAAACCTTGGGCCCGTCCAATCTTTGCCGTTAGTTTTTCGACTTTGGCTTGGCCATCGCCAGCGGCCGGGGTGATTCGATAAAGTCCGCCGTACTGCGACGACGTGATCAGTCTGCCCTTCGGATCAGTCGTGATCGAAACCCACGACCCCTGTTCTTTGACAGGCACCGAATAGACAACCTTTGCCGAGAAACCTTCTGGCAGATTGAGGTTCTCCGGAACGCCAAAATCTTGAGCCGACGCGATAGGCACGGCGACAAGAAGGAACAGTACGGCAACGGAACGGAACAGCAATCTGAATGAAAGCACTTCATTCTCCCTAGGTGATCATGCAAATGTAGAACCCGAGTTTATCAAAAAAACATGCTCGGGTTGGCTGTTAGGCAAATCTTTGGACAATGAATTGGCCAGCATTGAATTTGAACTTTCTTTTCCCCCATTGGCCGTCAAAAAAAGCGACCCGTCATGAGTGACTTTCAAGACCGTACCATCCAAGAGCTCTACAACCTCAAACGGAGGGGAGCTCAATGGCATGCGCTGCAAGCGGCGAACGAGGTTGGGATTTTCGGCGTTCTGGATTCTGGCCAGCGGACGGTCACGCAACTGGCAGAGACGCTTTCTCTCAATCAGGAAGCGGTTGAAAAATTAATGAAAGTCCTTGTGCAAACAGAAATGGTCGAGCAATACGGTGATGACTTCGCGTTGACGACACTCGGCAGTCTGATCCCGGCGGCAACCCGCAGTTTCGGAAACGACTCTTGGGAGAAACTCGTCGACCACCTCAAGACCGGGGAAGGGGTCGACGACACAACCTGGTCAGCCGAGCTGGATTCTCGCGAATGGACAATGACTCCTGCGGCCATCAACGCGATGAAGTGCCTGGACATTGGGAAGACTCGAACAGGTCTTCGGATCCTCGACGTTGGTTGTGGTTCAGGCGTCTTTGGGATCGCATTTGCCCATCGAGATTCCACGTCGCGGATTACATTTCTGGACAAAGCCAATCAACTCAAACGTGCCAAGGAAACGATGGAAAGCGTTGGCGTCGAATCACAGATTCTGTGGGCGGAATGCGACCCTGCGACGGAACTGGAAATGTTTCAGGCAGAAGAACCGTTTGACTTAATCATCGTTTCGAATCGAGTGCATCAGATGAACGTGATCGATCAGGAAGCGATGTACGTAAAATTGCACTCGTTGCTCAAGCCGGAAGGTGAGCTGGCGTTGATCGATGTTTTTACTGGTCAGGAAAATGGCTTGGGCGACGCCGCGATTTTCGATTTGGAGTCAGCGTTGAGAGTCGGCGGACAAGTTTGCGATGGCCCGCGGATGGAATACTCACTGAAGGCCAGCGGATTTCGACAAGTCCAATTCGCGTGGCTGCCTTGCGAGCCGCATCTGTACGGGCTGATGCTGGCAACGCGATAAATTGATCCTAGTATTCTGTAGCAGCTTAGTTTTCGGGATGGGTGCCATGGCCACGCGAAGCATGGCCATGAATTGAACAGTGAAAAAACGACACTTGAGTGAGGCATGCTCACGCAAGCGTGAAGCATGGCACCCGAAAATTAAGTTGAGCCAAACTCCTAGCCCAGCAATGAACTTCTGCGGAAATGAGGACCGTACGGCGATTCAACGTCGACGCCAGCGTCAACCGATTCGTTATCGATTTCCAACAAACGATCCACCAGCAATTGAGTATCGTGCTGTGTCTTTTCGAGAAGGACCATTCCGAACGATTTTGGAAGCCCCAAAGAATCGAAGCGATCTGAGGGAAAGCATCCCAACAACGAACTTGATATCTTGCGGTTCAGCTCAGGGTTTGCGGCCCATTTACATTGAAAGGATTGCAGATCGGCGGCAAAGGAAGCGATCAGGATCTGACTACGTCGAGAATGTGCCATTGGCGACATCTCTTCGTTCTCTTCACAAAAATCAGCGACGCGTTTTTCATCGAACGCAAACATCTTCGCGATTTCAACATCCGTCGTTTGAGACAGAAACAAGTCAGTCCAACGTTCGACTTTGCGACGGAGGACATTCAAACGATCGAATCCTTTTTCGTTGATTGCTTGGCTGCCAAGCAGTATTCGCATCGCACGGCTTCGAGCTTCGATGTGACTAAGGTGGACAGAGTGAGCCAACCCAAATAGTTCATCTGAATCCTGGTAGCTGTCGTGGGCCAATACGGCAGCGGACCAAACTCGCGTGAGAAACTCGGAAACGAAGACTTCTTCGACGACTGCTTCGATCGCCATCCACGGGCTATGATCCGGATCCGGTTCGCGAAGATCATCCTCGAACATTCTTAACGCAGCATTCCAAGAAAGAAATCTACATTTCGATGCGGTCCAGTAATCGGCAGAAGCGAGCTCTCGTGGGCCGCTGTTTCCGAATATCAGTGTAGGAGCATGGATTGCGATCCAGCTTCCGATTTGAGCTAGTTGACTTGCGTGCATAATTTTTTGTTGATGCCGTTAGGCTTCTTTTTGTTTGAGACACAATTGCTTGACAGCCAGTAAAGCAACTGTGGTGCCAGTGAGTGCCAAAGCCGACAAACGTCGCAATCTCGTTGTTTTACGATCTGTTTTCTGCAAAAATCTGCTTCGCGACGTTGTCGAAAAAACACGTCGTTGTCGAAAACGAACGCAAGAGGCCTTTTTGCATCATCAGAATGTTTCGTTTGAGACACAAGGCACTTTATTTCCCGGGCGGCAAATTGGCCGAAATTCAATGAGTGGACCTGTTTCAAAATTTCTCGAGCTTCACTTCAGGCATTTCAACGCACGAGAAACGCTCGACACGGCAAAATCGTGGTGCAATTTCCTGGAAGATGGAGGGAAGATGCTGGTTAGTCTGGCCGGCGCCATGAGCACCGCTGAGCTGGGCGTGTCATTGGCCAGAATGATCCGTGAAGACAAAGTCCACGCAATCTCGTGCACCGGAGCCAACCTCGAAGAAGACGTGTTCAATCTGGTCGCGAAAAACGATTACCACATGGTGCCGAACTACCGCGACCTTTCTCCAGAAGACGAATTCGAACTTCTGCAAAAAGGATTCAATCGTGTCACCGACACATGCATTCCTGAAACCGTCATGCGGCACGTGGAACACAATTTTATCGGAGTCTGTGCTGAGAATGAAAAGTCCAACAAGCGAATGACTCCGGCGGAGATTTACTTCGAGCTATTCCGACAAGGTGTTTTGGAACCTCATTTTCAGATCCCAAGAGAAGACTCCTGGCTGATTGCTGCTTGGGAGAAAGGCATTCCCGTCTACACGCCCGGCTTCGAAGATTCGACGCTGGGCAACATCTTCGCTGCAAGAGTCATCGAAAAGAAATTGTCGACTCACGATTCGATCAAATCGGGCACGGCTCAAATGCAAGAACTGGTCCAATGGTACGTTGAAACAGACAAGGATTCACCGATTGGATTCTTTCAGATCGGTGGAGGGATCGCAGGCGACTTTGCAATTTGCGCCGTGCCATTGATCATTCAGGATCTACAGAAAGACATTAAACTCTGGTCATGGTTTGCTCAGATTTCTGACTCGACCACATCCTACGGATCGTATTCAGGCGCTGTGCCCAACGAGAAAATCACGTGGTGCAAACTTTCGAAAGAGTGCCCTCGATTCATGATTAACTCGGACGCTTCCATCGTCGCGCCGCTGATCTTTGGATACGTTCTGGGCGACTAGCGGTCGACGTTTCTTTGAAACGCAAACCCAGTCAGAGACACCCCTACAACAGGTCATCCAAAGTCGTCCAGTCGACATCGTCTCGCGAATGAATCCGCTTGACCAACTCAACGGCGTCAGGTCGTTTCATCAACAAGCGAAACGCAACAGCCGCCAACGAGAGATCCTCTGCTTCGAAACATATCGCAAGCTTTCCGTCGGTTCCGTTAACCGCGGCGTTCTTGAGCCTGCACTTGCTTTCAATCATCTTCGGGATCTGACTTTCCTCTGAATTGGTCGGAAGCCCAACCAGCATACGCATTCGGCCGCCGCAATCATTGACTAGCGGTTTCGCTTCATTGGATAACGAGTTGACCCACTGGATCACCTGTTCTGGCGCGACATCATTTTCGCGAATCAACTCTTCCATTGACAACGATTCGTTAACGCTACAGATGGCCTGCTGGGCTGCAGTTCGCAACTGGCTTGGCAAATTGTATCTAAGGATCGAATAGTCTGTCAGCACATGCTGAAAACCGCCTTCGGGCGCCACAAGTCCGTAGTACACTTGGCGTTCGATTTGCTCTGACATCGCCTCAAGCTTCGACTCAAGCTGTGCCAGCATGAGCTGCTGAGGATCGAACAGGGCATCGCCATTTTCGCCTTCAAAACTTGTGCTTCGATTAGTGAAATCAGTCGTGATCATGTCAAGGTTTGTCTTCAGTTGCTCAATGACCGTGTTCACAGGTTGCAGATCATTCACAATGATTTGGATATACTCGCATGCAATTCGTTTTGCAAAATCGTCTTCGCGTTGAGCACACAGACGTGCCAACAATTCAGGCATCGATTCTTGAGGTGGCGTTTCCATTGCCTCTGGTGTCTGGCATGCAGCGATCGCATCCATGGTCGAATTGATCGATGCTCGCCCCTCAGCCAGTTCTTTCTCAACGTTGACTAGCCACTGTCTCATCGTCTGGCTCAGGTGCTCAACGGTTGCCTCGATCGACCCAAGCGCCAGAAACTCCAGATTGAGCATCGCGTAGCAGGCCTTGGAGATTGTGAGCATCCCTGAAATTGGGTCCGTGTTGAGGAACTGATCCATCGATTTTCGCAATCGAAGTTCGTAAGACTCTGGGCACTCATACCCTTCCGAAGGTCCATAGACGTCGTCGAACATCGCTCTCAACTCTTCCTGAGAGCCCGCATGTTTATTCGCCAACGCAAGCAATTCTTCGCGAGATTCAACACGCGAGCTGAGGATTTCGCCACGGACTTTCTTCTCAATGCCTGCTTCATCAACTTCCAATTGGGAAAGAATCCCTTTGGCAACTTCTATCGCACCTTCTTTACCACTTTCGTCCAAACCGCTCCAGCGCTGAATCAACTTTTTGCAGAGCTGATCAATCAGTAGCCGTTGCATACTGACGTCGCCTGCTTTTGAAGTCGCAACACCAAATGTGCGAAGAGCAAAATGCTCCATCTCCTGCTCACTCTTGCGGCAAGCGTCAAAAAATTCGTTGCATCGTGTTGATGCAGAGAGCGAGATATACTCAGCTACAGAATCCAGTCTCGCGTCGAACTCCGACTGATTAAGATCATCTCCAAGCTCGGTGTAGTACGTATGCTCAAAAGGTGGCTCTTCGTCGAACTCCGGAATTCCGAGCGACGCGTCTCCCGGATAACCCTGCTCATTGAAGTGTCGCAATTCGGTCAGGAACGCAAAAGCATTGGCGGACGACAGTCCCGGATCACGCATCCGTTGATAGTTTGAATGGAGCAGCACACCCGTCACAAAATCGTGTTTTAATCCCTTTTCACCAAGCAGCAATTTGACCGTGTAGGCCATGTCGAGCATCATCCCACTACCGACTCCACCGCTAATCGATGAGATGATGTAGATCCGCGGTGAGTTCGGATCGCCAGGATTCATCTTCAGCGCATCGGCGGTTTTGCCAAGGTTTTCCGCTTTGATCAACTCACCGATTTCTTGCTCCAGTCGATCGCAAATGGATGAGAAATGGTCAGCGAACACAAGTCGCCCAAGTGGACGAAGGCCTTCGGTTTGCAACGTACGAGGAACATTGTAGATCCAGCGACGGCTTAACCAGCCAAGGTGAACTTCCGCGTTGGCACGATAGTCTTCTGGTTTTCGTAATGGAACCTCAAGCGTCTCCAGCGGGCTGACCGACTCGGTGAAGTTATTTTCAAGCTGTGCAAGATCCTTGCGATCTGAATCGATAAAGATCGATCGAATGGAAGGAACATTTCGACTATCGCCGGCTCGCATCAAGAGCTTCGCTTTGAACTTCTCCCCTACCTTATTCGCAGTCTGTCCAATCGTAATGATCAACGTTGGCTGCACCGCCGCATCTTTCGCATCAATTTTCGGCGGCTCAACGGAAACAATACTGTTTGGCTGAAACGGGAGTGCGCGATCCGAAACCATTTCGGTGGCGTCAATTCCTTTGTTTTGATCCGGAGTGAATATAAGTGTTTCTGAGCCGTCTTCCGACTTTGTTTCAGAACGCTTGCGGGCGATACGAACGTTTCGTCGTTGCTTCTTGAGATCCTCGACGAAGTCGCTGCAAGACGGGTATCGAACAGCGGGATCCTTGGACAACGCACGTGCGACAGCTGCCTGATCACCTCGAGGAACCGGTCGAAGGTTCGGTTTTCCGTGCAAGTGTTGAGCAGCCAACTGAGCTGGAGTCGTACCTGGAAACGGACGAACACCCGAAATCATTTCGCAGTACATGATCGCCAGAGAGTACTGGTCGCTACTGGCGGCTGGATGTCCATCAAAGAGCTCTGGCGCAGCATACGCAGGTGTCATGCCTTGCATCATCGATTGCGAAGCTGCGTGGAGATCCTTCATCAAGCCAAAGTCAGCAACCTTAACGTGGCCACTGACCAACAGAAGGTTTTCCGGCTTGATATCAAGGTGTTGCAGCGATTTTTCTTGCCACAGGAAATCAAGCGCGTTCGCAGCGTTACTCATGTGACGCAGCATTTCCTCGCGAGGAATCCCTGGCTCACCTTTGTTGACGAAAGTGTTGAAATGGTCTGCGAGGCTGGCATCTGCGAGCTCCGTAACCACGATCAGCTGACCTTCGAAAACTTCGATACGCTCAAGCGAAAGCAAAAACGGGTGCCTGAGAGACTTAACACGGTCAAGCGCTTTCAACTCAGACATCGCGCGTTTTTCATCATGAAAACCGTAAACGATTTTGAGTGCTTTTTTCAATCCGCCCGGCGCTTCGGCAGACCAGACTTCACCGAAGCCTCCGGAGCCAATTCGCTTTTCAAGTTTGTAGCCGAGAATATTCGCGGCGGGTTTAATCGGTTTCGTCGACACGGGATAGCCTTAAGCCGGTGGGGTGGAATGTGGAAATGGGAGAACGGTTTTGAAACCGCTAGTGGAATTCGTGGTTGTGTTTAGCTGACGCCTTTAGCCATCGTTCGAGGTGCGCCTTCGAGTACTTCAGTGAAGTAACTTTTGGCGACTCGATCGAAATACTCAGGACGCAACTCCATCGGAATGTCGTTGTAGACACAGAAGTTTCGAATTTGGCTAAGCAAGTCTCGTGGATGACAGCGTCGCAGACGTCTGTTGTGAGCCTTGTAGTGCGTGTTCAACAGGTACTCGACTGCATCTTCTTCGTACTCGCAGCCGAACTTCTCGCAGTAGATCCGAAACAGCAAGTGAAACTCTTTGCATGACGGATCTGCAATCTCGATCTTGTACGGAATGCGACGCATGAATGCTTCGTCCACCAATTGAGATGGTTCAAGATTCGTTGAGAAGATGATCAATTGCTCAAATGGAACCTGAATCTTCTTGCCTGTGGAGATCTGCAGAAAGTCGATACGACTCTCGAGTGGAACGATCCAGCGATTCAGAAGTTCTTGCGGCTCAACTCGCTGGCGACCAAAGTCATCAATCAACAAGCAGCCACAATTGCTTTTCATTTGCAGTGACGCTTCGCTGACGTTGCTGACTGGATCGTGCCGAATCTCCAACGAGTCCATCGTCATCTCGCCACCGACGACAACGGTCGGCCGTTTGATTTTGACCCAGCGTCGATCAAACGCAAAAGCGCTCATCATGCTCTCTCCGTCATCCTGTGCGCGATGATGATAGGCCGCATCAAAGAGTTTGATAATTTGACCATCTTCAAAAATTGCGTTCGGAATCCAGATCTCCTGGCCAAAGCACTGTGTAATTCGCTGTGCAAGCGTGGACTTTCCGTTCCCGGGTTCGCCATACAGGAACAGTCCAGCGCCTGAATTGATCGCCGGTCCAAGACTCTCGAACAGCGTTTCGTTGATCGAAATATCGCGAAAAGCATTTCGCAGCTGCGAACGCTTCGGCGACTCAGCGCGAATCGTTTGAGCTTCTACGCTAAGCACGTAGTCCATCAACGGGACCGGTGCCGGTCCAACGTAAGAGCATGACTGACTATAGATGATTGCCCGATCACGCCCCTCTTCTGTCAGAGAGTAGTTGTAATCGTTTAGCGGAGCCGACCCTTTGTGAACAATAAATCTGCGTGCACGCAACGTTTGGTACAGCTCTTCCAAAATCGTGAATGGGAGGCATAAATCGTTCGCCAGTTGTCGACCGCTGCTTACACCAACGTTCGAAAGTCGTTTGACAATCAAGGATTCAATCAGAGAGACCGGAAGCCCAGTATCTGAAATCGACGATGGCTCGCTAGGACGAAATGATTCGTCCGCCATGATCGTAGCCAAAAGACTATTACTAAGTGAAGCGTTGGATAGTGTGTCAGTCATATTGCGGTTGTCTCGCAAATTAGTGATGTAAAGCCCGAAACAGTAGGTCACGATTAATCGCTGGTGCTCAAGAAATACGAGTTGTTTGGAAACAAACTTGTTGAACCAAAACTCGAAACAACCCTTACCACCGTCAATACTGGATCGGTTGGCTGCCCCGCTCCCCCTGACTTGGGGAATTCTGGAATCCAGAAGAAATCAAACAACTCGAGCCCAAAGAGCAAGCTAGAAATCCTCGGTAGCAATCTGCTGCGAAACCAAACCATGACTTTTCCTTTCTAGCCATGACTACAAACGAACAAATTAACCAACCTGTACAAGATCCCGAGGTTTCCTCGTGCTGGTTTTTGTCTGGACAGACCAGCGAGTCGGAGCCGCTTCGCAAGTTCCCGATCCATTCAGACACGTTCACTGTTGGGCGACAGTCTGATTCATCATTGTGTTTGCCAACGGGTTGCATTTCGAAAAATCATGCTGAATTAACGTTTCGCGCAGATGGTGCACTGCTCCTGAATGATCTTGGAAGCACAAACGGCACATATATAAATGGCGAACCGATCAAGGGTGAGACTGTTCTCCACGAAGGCGACATCGTTCAGTTCGCCACCATCGTTTTTCGAATTGGCTCCGACAACGTCGAATCAGCCGGAAACACGATCGCCGAAGATGTTTGCGATCAAGCACTGGCGATAATCCAATTCGAGCGATTGATCAGCGACGGTGGTCTGTATCCACACTTTCAACCAATCGTCACCCTTAACGATCAAAAGCGAATCGGCTACGAAGTTCTCGGAAGAAGCCGCTTATTCGGATTGCAATCTCCGCATGAAATGTTCACGGCGGCCTCGCAACTGAATATGGAAGCTCAGCTCAGCGAGGCATTTCGGCATCGAGGCGTCGAAATTGGAACTGCTTTCGGATCAGAAATGAACCTGTTCGTTAACACACATCCGAAAGAACTGGATCGTCCGGAATTCTACGATTCCCTGAGATCGCTTCGAGAAGCAGCTCCTGAGCAGTTGATCACTTTGGAAATTCATGAAGGAGCATCGACCAATCTAACCATGATGCGAGAGCTTTGTGCATTCTTGGCTGACTTCGACATCAAGCTTGCATTTGATGATTTCGGCGTCGGTCGTGCCCGATTGGTTGAACTCGCAGAAGTTCGTCCGGACTTTCTGAAGTTCGACATGGGCCTTACGAAAAACATCGAAACGGCTCCACCACGCCGTCAGGAGCTAGTGGGCTTGTTCGCCACGATGGTCAACAGCCTTGGGATCAAAACCTTGGCCGAGGGCGTCGAAACGCGAGAGTGCCACGAAATCCTGGTCGAAATGGGATTTGAGCTTGGGCAGGGATATTATTACGGGCGTCCTTCACCAATCTCGAAATACGCTGATATGGGCGAACCAACGACCGATCCGAAAATTTCAAAAGAAAACGCAGACGAAGGCACGGTAGACTTCGTTTAGCTTTGTGCCGAATTCAAAACGAAGCGGCAACCTACTGCTGCACTACGAAATTCAGAGCATATTCTGAACTTTGCAGAGCCCCTTCTCGATAAAAATGCTGATGAACGTGGATTTTTCAGCCGATACGCTGTCCAACGGCAGAAATGCGCAGTTGCTGGCAACGATTTCGGAATCCTCCGCAATCCTCGCGTTTTCCTGTTTTATCGTCTTAACGGGCCTGAAACGCTTTGTTACACTCTGCCGCTCAAAATCAACGGTGATCTCTCCCACACGGTAGGGCAGGAAAATGGCAAAATCTGGCGGACGCAAAAAGAAACTCGAAGTGGTTCATCTCGTTTGCGAAGAGACAGGCGACTACAACTACACTCTGCGACGAAAGTCTGGCGGCGAGAAGCTGAAGCTCAAGAAGTACAGCCCGCGTTTGCGTCGTCGCACGCTCCACGTTGAAAAGAAAAAATAGGTTTGGGCTCAATCCGTGGGGCAGATTTTCAGTCTGCCAATTGGATCTGTTTGGCAGGTTAAAAACTTGCCCCGCTAAGACTTGCCCCACTGAAACCTGCCCCACGTGATGTCGGCACTTCTTTATCTTGTCCGACGGTACCATTTTCTTATGCTCCCAAGAACACTCGAACCAGAAGTGATGGACTCCGAGCAGGATGCCCGTGAGTACAACCGGATGGATCACAGTGCCGTCAACGTAAAGTTCGTTGATGAATTTCTTTTGTTTCTATCCAATAACGATCTGCGTCTTCGCACCGAAGAAGATCCACCTTTCGATGAACTCGAAGACCAACCGGAAGTCATCGCCAGCTTTCTGGACGTGGGAACAGGAACAGCATTGATTCCGATTGAGCTTTGCAAACGGTCACCGGAAGTTCGCGTCATGGCCATCGACTTGGCCGTCAGCATGTTGGACTTGGCGACGCTGAACGTAGATGTCGCTGGCTTCAGGAGTCAGATTCAACTTGCACATATCGACGCAAAAGATTCCGGCTTGGAAGATGGAATGTTCGATTCCGTGATCTCCAACAGCATCATCCACCACATCCCCGAACCCGCGTCGACGGTCGAGGGAATGATCCGCACGACGCGTGAAGGTGGCGTTATCTTCGTGCGGGATCTGATGCGACCCGATTCCGCTGCAGAAGTTGATTCGCTGGTTCAGTTGTATGCGAGCAACGAATCAGAATACTCTCGGCGACTGTTCGGCGAATCGTTACACGCTTCTCTTACACTCGAGGAGATGCGTGAGCTTGTATCAAGTTTCGGAGGCGATCCGGAATCCGTTGCTGCGACTTCCGACCGGCATTGGACTTGGGCGACGGTTCGATGAAGCAGATTCTCGCAGTCATCAAACCTTATCTCGTCGAGAAAGTGATCGCTGCGATGGCTGAGCTACCAATCGATGAGATTTCGGTTAGAGAAGTCAAAGGATTTGGGCGACAGAAGAATTATCTGGATCGCTATCGCGACAATGAGTACTCTGGAGCCTTCATCCCGAAAGTCGAATTATCGATTTGGTGTGACGATGAAAACGCTGAAAGAGTCGTCGAAACAATGATGGAAGTTTCGCGAACAGGCCGGATGGGCGACGGGAAAATCATGATAATGCCGGTGCTTGGACAGCGAATTGCCCCCGAAATCTAGCCACCGTGTGCATCAGTTCGTTTTTTGCCTAGAATACACGTGAACCGTCCGCTAATAACACTTCCTCTATTGATGAATGGGCCAATGAGTCATCGTCTCTACGTTCCAATCGTTTTTGTCTGTTTTGTGCTTACGTCTTCCGCTTGGGGCGAGGTAGATTTCGAATCGGATATCAAACCGATCTTTGAAAACCACTGCATTGCCTGCCACGGCGAAGAGGACACCAAGTCCTTTCGAATCGATGACAAAGATGAAACGATGGAGTACGTCTACGAAGAAGACGCCGAAGGCAGCGATCTCTATCTGGTGCTTGTCAGCGAGGACGAAGACGAAAAAATGCCTCCTGCCAATACCGCTCATGCTCTCAACGAAGCTCAAATTGCGCTTGTGAAGACGTGGATCAATGAAGGTGCTGAGTGGCCAGATCAGTTGGAAAGCGAATGGAATAACGTTCCGCTGCCTGCCGCCGATGATTCCCAATTGCCGTATCGCGCCGCTGGTTCGCTGCACCCGGCTCTTGTTCACTTGCCGATTGGCTTGCTTTTGGCCGCGGGATTTTTTGCATTCCTCAGCCTTCGGGGCAACTTCGTGATGAGCGACTGCGCCTACTATTGCCTTTGGCTTGGCGCGATCGGAGCTGTGTTTGCATGTGCTTCTGGTTGGTTCTATTCAGAGGTCGAAGGCTATGGAACCGTTAACGAAGTCGGCGATATTCTGAACCAGAAAAGCGAAATGTTCTGGCACCGAATTACCGGACTCGGCGCCACCGCCTTCGCCATCATTCTGGCTTTGTTTGCCGCAAGCTCGCGGAATAAAGATCCTGACGACGGCATCATGTGGAAGCTTGCTTTGATTCTGTTGGCTTGTGCAATTGGATTCGTCGGCAAAACCGGTGGCGAGCTGCAATACGGCAAGGACCATTACAAAGACCTCAACGCGTTGTTTGAATCTTTCTTTCCAGAGCAATTAAAGGAAGACGGTGATCGAACAATCGACGAGTCCGACGATGAGTTGAATGACAATGAATCCGGCGATCTAAAAATTCAGCCGCTCACCTCAGAGACCTAGTAGAGATCTCGTTCGAGGAAGGTGAACTATGGCACCTCATTTTTGCCAGTTCACGAGGTTAGCAGGACACCATAGCTCCAGTTTCTTGGGTTTTGTGGCAGGCGATTGAGCCGTTCTATTCGAAATCATGTCGCAAAAAGACGTATCGCGTCGCTCGCGTCCAATTGGCCTCGCCTAATTCAGCTCGACAGTTGCGGAACTTTACTTGGCCGAATAACCGGACAGACAGTTGGGCTATTTTTCTGATTTTGGCCGTTTCTCGCGTTGCCTTTTGCAGATTATGCACCCTTGAATTACTTTAGATGGACTAATCAATCCGATTTTCCGCTTGCTGCCTCAACGATGCAGTCGGCAAATCTATTCCATTCTGATTCATAGGCTGTGTCGGTCCTTTGCCGGCACGTTACTGAATGACCAAGGAACGTCTAATGAGTTCTAAGAGCACTCGCTTTCTATCATTTCCACGATTCTCAAAAACGAACCTGCAGAAGGTTCTCTCCGCCAAGGCAATGCGGCGATCCAAGATTGAGAAGTACAACTACGACAGCCTTGAGCCACGTCAGTTGCTGACGGCTGACATTGGGATCAATTTCACATCCGCTAATAACGGCAGCGGAGTAAGCAGCGGCGGCAATCCGCCCAACATTACCGCCGCTGTAGGCGAAAACCACATCGTTCAGTTTACAAACGATAGATACGCCATTTTTGCAAAAGCCGAAAATGGTCCTTTGCTTGAGGATGGGACGCTTGAAGAATTCTTCAATAATCCAGTAGACGATGAAGGGAACGCGGTTGCCCTGAGTCAACCACGCCTCGTATTCGACTCCGGATTTGATCGTTGGTACGTGACTGCCGTCGACAATCAAGACTTGAATGACAATCTTCCATTGGTTCAGGGCAACCGAATTTTCCTTGCTGCGTCAAACACTCCCGACCCAACCGCATCTTGGAAAACAAACGATATTCAGCTAGACGGAGGATCCTTAGACGCCGATGGCAACTTGGTGTTTCTATTCGGTACCGAACGCGTCAACCTGTCCGTCGATGAAGTTGGAATATCGGTATCCGCACAAGAATTTACATTCTCAATTTTTGGGAAAACTCCCGTAGGCACAGCAGCGGTTGGCTTGCCCCAAGTTGCATTGTTTGGCGGAGCTATTGAAACTAATCGCGCGGAAGGCGTTCGGGGCATTTCTAGCAACGACATTGGGGTCGAGATTCAATTCGGGCTCGACACGACAATTGAACCTCAGTCATTTCCAGTTACTTCTACTCAATCTGTGTTTTCACTCGCCATTGATGGGGAGGCAGATAGCGACACGTTTCCACGTGGTCGACAGGGCGATGAACTTGTCCTGACGGAATTTACTCGTGACGGCACACCAAACGTTAACCTGAATTTTGACCAAGGCCAGAGCAAGCGAATCCCAATCGACTTCTATCGAGAACCGGACGTTGTCCGCCAACCGGGAGACATTATTCGAGACCGGGATTCTTCCCTTTTGAATGCTTCCGTTGCGCAGGAGGGACGATACCTATATGCGGCCCATTCCGTTCGTGACGTCATCACACTAGCTGACGGCACTCAGGCTGAAGGTCCGAATGCAGTCATTCGCTGGTATAAAGTTGACACAACTCCAGAGATTGACCCAGATACGGGCGCGGAACTTCTACTCGTCGATAGCGGAGTCATCCGTGCGGCAACCGATGACATTGACTTCATCGATCCTTCAATCGATGTCAGCCCCAATGGAACGGTAGCCATTGGCTACACAGCAACTGGGCTGAATCTATTTCCAAGTTCTTACGCCAGCATTGGTGTCCCAAGAGCTGGAGTTGGTTCGAAGCTGTTGTTCAACGCCCCAACGGAACTCAGGGCAGGAGAGAGCCAATACATCGATACTGGAAATCATTTTTGGGGTCGCTACACAACGACCGTCAATGACCCATTCGATCCCAACAGTTTTTGGACGTTCCAGCAGTACACCGGCGACGACAACAATTGGGCCATTCAAACTACTCAGTTTGGACCGTCTCAGACGAACCCAGTCATCGATGTCATGCCGCCCAATCTCGACAACATCATCGAGGTCAATCAAGTTGGCGACAACATCGAGGTGGTCGTCGATGGAGTCATCGTTGGCGTTTATGACTCCGATGGAATTGGCGAGCTTACCGTAAATGGCAACGGAGGAATGGATCAGTTCATTGTCAACGTCCCTAATCTCGATGCTCCCGAAATCACAGGCATCTACAAGCTTATTGGTGATGGTGATGACAAACTTCAACTAAACGTTTCCAGCGATACGACATGGGTGTTCGATGGGGCTAACGGCGTCGACATCAACAGTGGGGGCGGTGTTTTTGGATCAGGCATCATTGAATTCAAGTCTGGTGACGGGAATGATCGATTCGAATTCCCGACTTCCAACTACGATTTCCCGGTTTTCGGTGGTGCGGGCAATGATGTTTTCGTGGTTGAGCAAGACGTAACAGGAAACCTGCAACTCTTCGGTGAAGCTGGTGACGACGTCTACAACTTGCCCGCGACTTCATTCGCGGGAGTCACCATTTCAGACAGCATTGGATCGGAAAACGATCAACTGACCTCTACTGGAACCGATGGTCAGGACATCATCAATGTTGACGAAACGTCAATCACGATCAATGGAATCACCGTGCCGTTCAATGCCGCTGCAACGGCGTGGGGGATCGAGACATTCGCAATTGATGCGAATGCTGACGACGACACTTTCAACGTATCATCGACCACTCGCGGTATTGCTCTGTTCGGGCAGCGTGGTGAAGACACTTTCAATATCGATGAAACTTCCGTCATGACGGGAGCTGCCACATTGGTCATCAATGGCGGTGAAGGAAACAACTCTCTCAATGTAAGCCAAAATGGTGCTCTGATGCCGACGACTGTTGTGGTCGACGAAAGTTCGATCAGCAACATGACCAGCGCGGAGATCAGCTTCACTGCAACTGGCGGGTTCTTCGCTGAGACGGCTACCAGCACAGGTATCACACTCTTGGGAAGCGACTCACGTGCGGACACGTTTGAAATCGTCGGCGTCGCAGCTGGCAACGACCTAAACGTACTTGGACGCGCATTCGATGATCGTTTCATTTTTGAAAACACGATCAATGGAACGGCTGAATTGTTTGGCGGCCTCGGAAACGATCGCTACGAAACGAACGCAACATCGATTTTTGACGTTGTTGTAACGGATTCAGTCGATTCAGAAATGGACACTTTTTACGTTGGCATGACTGCCGGCAATGACGTCATCGATGTCACCGCCACTGGCTATGTCTTCAACGGCGCTGCCTACCCGACTGCCGACGCTAACTTCACCGGCATCGAAGACTTTGTTCTCGATGGCCTCGGTGGCAACGATATTTTCAACATTGACCGCACAACCACCATCGCCCGATTCTTGGGTTCTGGTGGAGACGACATTTTCAATGTGACTGACTTGGCGGCATCCGCTGGCGAAACTGAAATCGATATCGATGGTGGTACCGGAGTCAACGAACTTAATGTGGCTCGCAATGAGTTCACTGGTTCGCAAGCAATCGTCAACGACACAACCATTGCGGGAATGACGATCGCGACGATCAACTACAGCTTAATCAGCTTGGTTAATCTCGCAGGCTCAAGCAATGCGGATGACTTCGTTGTTCAAACACTTCTGCCCGGAACGTTGCTACGCATCAATGCTGGCGACGGCGACGACATGATGTTGGTGGAACGAGCTGTGCTCGGTGATGTCGATCTGACCGGCGGCAATGGGAATGACGTTTTCCGTGTCGAAGTTCAAGGCGACAAAACACGATTGGTTCGAGTCATCGATCCGTCCGCAATTCCCGGTGAAGATCGCGCGGAAGTTGTTTACACGCCAACTGCTGAAACCATCACACTCGATGGACGCACTGTTGGGCTTGGAAGTGACATTGTCGACGTTGATCCGGACGTTGAAGTGCTTGCGTTGGAAGGACTCGGCGGTGACGACCGGTTCAACATCATCAATCCAGTTCACGCTCGCGTAGAGCTCTTCGGTCAAGCTGGCGATGACATCTACGACATTCAGGATCTGGCAGCGCTCTCTTCTGAGATTGCCATCTTCGACAGCGTCGGAGCCGAAAACGATACGCTCTTGGTCACTGGTACTGTCAACCTTGACGAGTTCATCATTGAAGAAGATTCGATCACGATTAACGGGGTTGCTCTCACTTCGCCGGGTGGCGGAACGATCATTGGCGTCGAAGGATTCACATTCGACGGCCTTGAAGCAGATGACATCTTCCGCATCAATTCAACGACCCCCGGATACAACTATCTTGGATCCGAAGGAAATGACCAGTTCTTTATCACTGACACCACCGTATCAACAGGAGCATCCAGTTTCTTCATTGATGGTGGAACAGGCAACAACGAAATGTTCGTAAGCCGGTCTGCCATCCTTGGTGGTGCAGCAGCCGGAACGGAAATTGTCATCGAAGACAACCTCATCGTTGGCATGACGATCGCAGACATCAATTACCGTGCAACTGACGGAATCTTCTCGTTGATTGAGATGACGGGCACAAGCGGAACGACCGCTGGTGACGATGTTTACAACGACGTTTTCCGAGTCAACACATTGAACGAAGAAACGCTGCTAGACATCAGATCACTCGGCGGCGATGACATCATCGATGTCCGCGCTGCTGCAGCCGGCGATGTCACGATGGACGGTGGGCTAGGAGACGACAGATTCCTAGTTGCATTGGGTGGATCAGTCGATCGACTGGTGACCGTTGATGATTCAGGGGTCAACGTCGGCTTCGACCGGTTGGATGTATTCTTCAGTGATGCAGACGAAACGATCAACGTGATCGAGAGTCTTCCAGGCGATCGAATTTCGTACGCCGTTGGAAACAGCTCAGTTGACTTCGATCCGACACTGGAATCGCTCGCGTTACACGCTCTTGGTGGCGACGATCGCTATGTCGTATCTGGAACAACGACCGATGAACTAATTCTTGCCGGCGGCGACGGAGATGACACATACGACATCTCCAATGTCTTTGGTGACACAGCGGTTACGATCATCGACAGTGTCGATGCAGAGAACGATCGACTTACTGTGGCAGGCACAAACGATGGTGACACGTTCGAGATCAACGAAAACAGTTTCCTGATCAACGGAAACGTAGTCATTGCCGCTGATGCAACCAATTCAAACATTGTTGGTATCGAATCACTGGAAATTAATGGTCTCGATGGAGATGACACCTTCATCGTCAATTCGGCAACTCGCGGATTTAGCTTGTTGGGCGGAGCTGGCAACGATCAATTCATTATCAACGACACGGCTGCTGACTCAGGTGGTGGCGATCTGGTGATTGATGGTGGAACGGGTGCCAACACGATGGACATTCAGCGCATCGCTGGACTGCCTGACTTTGCTGTTGTGCAAGAGACCTACATTCAAAATGTAGCCAAATCGACGATTCGATACTCAGCGACCGGCGGTAGTTTCACTGGCGGAAACGGTGGAATTACGATCCGTGGACTCGACGATGTAAACGATGCCTATCTGGTATTCGGCCTGCTCGCTGAGAACTCATTGGAGCTTCTTGGCGGCGGCGGAAATGACTACCATCGCATCCTTGAGGAAGTCAATGGCGATGTCTGGATGGATGGAGCTCAAGGGCGTGATCGTTACGTATTTTTCCTAGATGAAGACAAGTCACGAAACCTTCGGGTTGAAGACTCTGGTGATGCAGGAGAGATCGACCGAATCAACACGTTCCTTGGACAGAACAGTGACAACATCGTACTTGAAGGCACAGAAGTCGCATTGATGAACGATCGAATGTCATTCCTTCCGACCATCGAGACGATTGAAATTTTGGCCGGAGATGGAGATGACCGAATTGAAGTTCGTCAGTTCGACGGAGTTCGATTCTTGAGCGTCAAAGGCGAAGCCGGAAACGATGTGCTTAGTGTTACTGGTGCTGTTGGCGTCGAAAATATCTTCCTGTTCGGTGAAGATGGAAACGATACCTTCGACCTTCAAGCAGCTTCGGAAACCGGATTCGTGCGAACGCTTGGCAACGATGGAGAAGACTTCTTCCGCGTTGGAGAAGACTACTACCGCAACACGGACATCAATGGCGGTGCTGGCGATGATCGATACGACCTCTCGTTCGCAGACCGCGGGCGACGAAGTTTGACCGTCGCTGATGCGGGCGGTGTTGACTCTGCCATCGTTCGTGCGACTGATGCAACAACCAGAATGACATTGCGTGCGTCTGGGATTAACTCGCCATTCCAATTGATTGGCACAACTCGCCAAATCGATTCGCTTGAGTTGATCGGAACCGAAGCACGAGACATTGTGACCATGTTCGCGGCTCCAGTCGTTGACATGTCGATCAACACGCTGACGGGTTCTGACCTTCTTACCATCAACAGCAATAACGGTGCGGAAAACCTAAACATTAACTTGGGTGCCGAGCAGGACTTTGCGAACATCATCTCGACCGCTCCTGGAACAACGACAACGTTGGACATGGGACGCGATGATGACTTGGTGAACCTTGGATCATCACTCGCAGCAGACAGCGGAAATCTTGACAGGCTTCAGGGAGCATTGAACATCGAGTTTGGTCAGGGAAGCGATCGTTTCTATGTGAACGACTCGCAATCGATGGGTGCCAATGGCTACACACTGACTGGAAGCCAAGTATCGAACGATGCTTCGGTACGAGCTCGTGGCTTCGCTGGGGTCAGCTACTCGGGTGCTGAGTTCCTTCAGGTAAGAGGAAACGCTCAGCTCAATCAGTTCACCGTGACACCAGATTCAGACGTCAGGTATTTGCTGGACGGCAACTTGCCACAGACAAACCGACTGACGATCACTGGCTCTGCCGACGGGCGTCAATTGTTCACCAACGGCGAGTTCGCTGGTATCTGGAGCTTTGATAGCTTCCGTGACGTTCAGTTCAAACAGTTCGCAATCTAGAACTGGAAGACGACCAACGAAAGTTGTTCAAGCCGGAGCATTTTGCTCCGGCTTTTTTCGTTTTCTTGGAAGCTCAACAACCTACATTCGGAAGTTCTGATTGATCCACCAAAGAAGGCGTGAGCCATAGGAGCGGTTCGGACACGTCACACGAACCATTCCACTTTGTCCGATCTTGAAACTACGATCCGTATCTTTCAGCGGAATCTCGGCATAGTAGTGAAGGCGATTCAAATCGTACTGCGGAACCAGCTCACTAATCAAATCCGGAATATTGTTCTCTCGCACGCGAGGATCCTGTTGCGTTGCCTGGAGCAACTCATAGGCATCACGGTTGATTGAAAGATCCGTAACTCCAACGTCGGCAACTTTTGCAGTGATCGTTTCATAGGATCGTGAAGCAAGTCGAATGTGAGCATCTTGCCCGGGTTTGATAAAGTTGACTTGTTGTTCGCTGAGCAATACGATGCCACGCCATTGATCAAGGTCAGCAACTTCGCAAAATCGCTGCCCTGCCCCAGCCGAAACATTATCGTATCGCTGAATCAAAAATGGTTGCTGATCAACCAACAAATCTTCGTCCACCGTTTGAGCGGGGTGACGATACGGAGTTTCCATAACCGTGCCGGCGATTGGAGATCGAATCGTTAGCTTCGTCGCACGAAGTCGTAAATCGGAAAGCAAAGAGATCGCCTCGTCGACTTCCGCCTGAATCGCACCGATCTGGCTGGCTCTGCCATAACTGCCAGCGGATGTTCGTGCCATGTCAAGCTGCTTCTCTTTGACTTTGACACGCCCCTCGGCTTCGAGGATTTGCTCCTCCAGCTGATAGTTTCGCAGTCGAGCAATCTCTTGGCCTTCGGTTACAACATCGCCGGGTTCAACGTAGCACTCGTCGAGCACTCCTAGCTCTTCAACGTAGACGGCCGATATCTTCTCGGGCACCACCACGATGTCACATCGCAACTTGTGCGGAACAGGAATCAACAAGAGAGCCGCGATGAGCGCACCGACGACAAACAAGACACTAAAAAATCGTTTCTTTTTCACCTGATGCATCCGACCTGGAACAGACATGTACTTGTAGAGCTTGTAGCAAGGCATCACCACAATGCCAATCAGCGAAAATAGCGCGATCCCGATTCCGAGTGACTCCAACCCGTAAGGCTCCAGCCACCGCATCAGAAACAGAATGATCGAAAACATGATGACCCAGCGATAGCAAAACGCAGCCACCGTGTAGCTCGCAAAGGCAGCAGGACGATTCGTTGGCATCAACGCATCGTCAGGAATCTCCAACCCCAACCAGTTGCGGCCCAGCAACGTCGTCAGCGCTTTGGTCGACTTCTGACCCATATTCGGAATCTCGAGAATATCACTGAGGATGTAATATCCATCGAAGCGCAGCAGCGGGTTACCGTTGAACAAGACCGTGCTGATCGAGCTCACCAACATCACGCGCAAACAAATATCCTGAACCATTCCCGGCTGGACGAACCACCAAACAAACGTAGCAATCGTTGCAAGAATCGCTTCGACATACATTCCCGCTGCTCCAATCGCAGCTCGATGCCATTTATTATCCAGTCGCCAACTGTCTGAAACATTGCAGTACAGACAGGGTGTCAGCACCAATAGCATGAATCCGATTTCGTGGCATTCACCTCCCAGCCGCTTACAACTAAGACCGTGTCCGAACTCGTGGAACATCTTCGTGACGGCCAAAACCACCACAAACAGATACCACTGCTTGGGGTCAAAGAATGCGTCGAAACCTGGCAGCTTCGCCTGGAACGCCCCCCAATTCACGATGACACTCATCAACGCAATCGAAGCCAAAACCAGAAATGCATAGACCGCAGCCTTGGTGAAAATCCACCACGTCCACGGGAGCAACCAGTTCAATATTCTTTCCGGATCGAAGCCGCGATAGCGAATCGCGAGAATGTTGGAGAGCATTTGAAAGCGCTCCATCCGATTGTTTTTGTCGCCGCGTTTAAGCAGTTCGATGCCCTGTCCCGGCATGTCCGACGTCACTAGGCCGTCTTGGTGAAACCGAGTCAGCAGTTGTTGAAGTTCCTGCCGCGTGATTCGTTTGGGAGCATACTTCTCGTGATACGCGTCCTGCAGTTGGTCGATCGTGATCTCGCCATCGAGCAGCGTCAGCAAATAGTGGACTTGAGGTGGGAATTGGTAGTACTTTTGTCCCAGTGGCTCTTTGACAACCAGATAGTCGACGCCCTGATACGTTTGGGGAGCGAAAGTCAGGTCCGGACGTATCTTCATCCTCACCGGCGGGCCCAAAGGAGCCTTCGGCGGTGGTTCCTTGATCGGAGTATTGGGTGATGGGATGAGTGACATGGCTTATTTGAAAATAGGTCGCTTGCTGTAGCAAGTCGAATACTGGTCAAGTCTTACTCTGCGAAAACATGCTCACGCAAGCATGACGCATGGCAACCGTCATTTCGTGTCGATAGCACTAGAACCAATAAACCTTCAACCGACACCAGTCAATGATCTGGTGGAAGCAGGCTTTATACAGTGGCACTTTGCCACAGAAAATTTTAACAGTCGCACCGGCTCCCGGCTTCAAATCTTCCATCTCCTCCGGGTCGACTTTGATGATGCCGCGATACATTTGAATGCCGCCTTCATCGGTGTGTGGCCGAATGGAAACACGCTGTAGCTTGCCCGAATAGCTCTTGCTTGGATTGGTACTCAAAGCGAACTCTGCCGTGATCCCGTTGGTATTGGGATCATCTTGTCGAGCCTTTTCTAGCGCGTCATCGACGTAGCCGACTTTGTTGTGAGGAATTTTGACTTCCAGTTGCCAGTCACCGTCGAGCTTCGAAACCGTAACCAAGGTCTGGTTGGGTTCGACGACCAGTCCTTTTAGACGCTGCTGCGGATTCCACGTCACGATTGTGCCATCGATTGGCGCTCGTACTTGTAGCACCTGTGACATCATCTTGCGATCGTTTTCGATCATCGTGTTCGTCTTCCCAAGTTCAAACTTCAAGTTCGAAAGCTCATTAGAGAGCGCCTCCCGCCGCTCATCGGAGCTCGCGCGACTGATCTGGGCATGGGTGTGATCAGCCTGAGCTTCAAGACGTTCACGCTCACTGATCCTCGCTTGCATTCGCTGCTTGCGATCGTAATCGACCATCTGAACAAGCAACGTACCTTCATTCACCACGTCACCATCCGCGAAGCTGACCTCCTGAACGATACCCTTGGATTCTGAATAAACGTGACGACGAACTTCCGGATGAAGGTTGCCCGAGACTTTCATCTTCATTTCCCAAGGCAGGAAAATCATGGCCAGCGTAATCAAACCCAACGCAACTATGCCGGTGATCGTCTTCTTGAGATGGTCACCAAATAAAGTTTGCTGCAACCAGCCCACTTTCTTCAGGACCGGCTGAAGGAAGACTTCCCCGTGTTTTCTCGCGTTATCCAACGCCAACTGCGATTGTTCGACGATCAACTTGCAGTCGTCTTGGATCCGCTCTTCGGTGACTTCGTCGTCGAAGTACTCCAGCACGATCGCGCCAAGCTTGCGGACTTTCTTGTTCCGCTTGTTCATTTCGAGGTCGGGAACATCCGGAGGTCGAACCGCTAAAGGAATCACAGCTAGAGTTCGGCTGTGCGATTCGTCGAGGTAGTCATTGATCTTTTTGGCAACTTCGGGAGCAATCTCGTCTGTGTTTCCGGTGACCCAGAAAGTCGAATCAGCTCCAACGCTTGCCGTCGCAACGTTCCCAAGTTTCCGAACAACGTTGGCTCGATTGTCGAAACGATCTTGGCTGCTAATCGCGAGGATCGAACACTTACGACCATTCCAACGCCCGACGCTAACGCGGTCGGCTCCGAGGACTCGACGAGCCTCATTGGCGATTGCGTAGGCGGTTTCCTTGAAGTCGATCGAGCGATGCACTTCGCTGATGAAGTCCATCTTTTCTGACCACTTGTCAGCCCGAGCAACCGCTTGATCTGCAGCGGCGGGTTGCTGCCCCGTCGTTTGAGTCACCTTCTGTCGTTCATGCCAACGCTGAAACAGCGCTGCAATTTGAGTCAGGAAACGAAGGTAGCCTTCTTGAGCTTGTGGAGAAATGTCGCCACGTTGAATCAGCTCGACAGCTCCGACGGCATCTTTCTGCCGATTCAGAACTGGAGAAAATAGCATTAAGAACGGTGACGGAGTCTCGACTTCCGATCCGTCATTGGCGGCCTCGGCAGCTTCGGCCTTTGCATCGTCCGCGACTTTTCCAGTGAAAGCTTGCGACATGACGCCAACAGGCATCTTCTGACGGACCACATCAAGGATCGCTCGGCTATGCTGTTCGTTTTCCGGCGCAAGAATCTCTCGCGCCTGATCGTGTGGGGCTTGTCCGGAGTGGTGTGTCAGCTTCGGAATTCCCTTGCCAGTGATCTGCCAGAATAGCGCACCGTGGGCGCCGGTGATCTCGACCAAGCGGCCAAGAACTTCCGCACAGAATTGGTCAAAGTCTTCCTGAGTCTGGGAAAGTTCAGTCAGCCTACGGATGACTTGGCGGACTTCTTCCTTGATCTTGTCCGCGTTTTGAGTTTCGGTCTGAGTTGACATAAGGTCGCAAGGAGCCGTTCAAGAAGGGACTACAGGGATTTGCGCCTTTGCGCAGAACCCGAAAAATACAACTCAAAATTATAAATCGCAGTTATGACAAAGGAAACGTAAAGAATTGGAACGGTCACCCTGAATGGGCTTAAAAGAGTGCCATTTCTTAATATGACGGGATTGTGTCAGTCGTTTGGCTGGCTATTTGAGCAGCCAGAACGGTGCATGCATTTTGGTTAGACGAACCGAAGCGAGGAATTATGGTCAGGATTGGCCGTTTTTCGCCTTCAACAAAGTTCTTGCCGTTGTTAGTATTTCCCTGTTCAAAAGCCGAGCAATCGCCGAAAATTACAACAGATACAAAGATCCATCTAGGGAACGATCCTATGGCCAAGCCAACTCATAAAGTCAAAAAAGCCAACCACGGCAAACGACCTGCCAACAACCGCGGTCGCAAAGCCAAAAAGAAACGAATCAAGACTCCATAAACTGGAGTTTGACCACCATTGAATACATTGAAAGAGGCAGCCCATGTTTGGCGCTGCCTTTTTTCATGCGTCAGCTTATCGAGTTAGCCCAACAGGGAGTTCTCCCGATTTAACGCGGCATGAATAAGCACTCGCGCCATCAAAACAGGCGTGCGCAACTAACACATTCTCAAATTCGATCGCGTCGATCGCGGCGTTCTTGAAGTTGGCGAATGTCAAATCGCAGTCAATGAAGAAGCAAGTTTTAATGCAGGCATCGAAGAATCTCGCGTTTCGAAAACTTACATTTCGAAACGTTCCATCGAGCCAACAGTTTGAGAAATCAATATCATCCAATTCGCAGTCCTGAAACTCAAGATAACTCTGGAACTCCAATCCTGAAAAATCGCGGCGGCCAGCTTTATATGCCGCAAGCAACTCTTTTGATGTGATTACGGTTACACCATCAGTGTTGGGCAGATCAGCCATTTTTTTCCAACATGTTAAATTCTGAGCTCATCAATTACCAACCCAACTTTACCATCCCAAATCGTCGCGCCGCCATCTTTCTCCCAGCGACCTTTCTTGAAAGTCCATTTCTCGTCATCGACTTCGTTTCGGTTCATATCAAGTTTCGCTCGATCCCAGACGCCATCTCGATCGTCATCGTAGAGATTCAGTCCAAGGACCGCGAGGCCCCAACACGTCCTTGCCTTTTCCTGACCGATCGGCTTTGACATTCTACGAGGGCTTCTTTTCTCGCGTGATCAAGCACTGCGACAACCCCGTAGGCCAAAAACTAGTAAACTGGACCGGCTCTTCCTTTGTTACGGAGTCGGACTTCCTTGGCTGACTGAATAGGAGAGGATCATCCAACGCAAACGCAACCACCGTGAAAAACTTCGCTAGGAATTCGAAGCATGGCGAAACCATTAAGCAAACAGGAAAACAGCAGCCCATCGAAATCAGGACTGATCTTTCTGATCGCCATGCTAGTGGCCAGTTTCGCTTGCATCTTCATCAGCATTTACTTGCTGGATACCGATGCTCCCATACCAAAAGAAAATGCAGGTGTCTTTTGGGCATTGGTAAGTAGCTTCGGGATTCTGTTTCCTCTGGTGGCTACCCACCTCCACACGCTGCATCTGCATCGATGGATAAGCTGGTTCAGTTGGTGGTTGGGGATCGTTGCCTTGTTTGGAATTTTGTTGCTTGCATTGGCTGACTCTCTTGGAGAAGAGTTTTCTTCAACAGAACGTCAACGAATCTACGTCTTTTATCTTTCAGTAGTATCAGCAAGCTCACTCGGTTGCTTCGCCATCTTCGCGCCAGTTCGCAGCAGGACTGATACCGACGACCAAACTTGCTTCGGAAGATAAACGCCGTGCTCGCGGCTTTGTTCGAAAGTCTTTTTCTGGAATCAACTGGCTATCGCAACGTGGCATATGGCTCGTTGCAGCAGCGAGCTTGATCTATGCCGCAGGCTGGGTTTTGATTCACTTTGTTTCGGGTGGAGAGGAACGCCAAATCAGTAGTGTTACCAATGGAACGCTTGCTGAGTCAGAAAACTGGCTGGACGTCGCTAACGAAAAGTGGAGCGAGGGCGTATCACCAGAATAAAATGCGATTGTCGGAATTATCAGGACGCTGGATCCCATTGGCGAAGATAAAAACGCAGAGGCGTACTATGAACGACTCGGAATTGCTAAGGAGATGCAGCAAGCTCAAAAATCCGAAGACGATATGTTTGCTATGGGCATGATGGAAATGGGTCCACCAGACAAGACGTTCGAGTACCAGCAGTCGCTTTTCGAACAACTTTATGACAGCGACACTGGCGAGAACAAGTCGTTGCCGGGAGTTTCCGAAGCTGAGCGATACTTCATGGAGGCGATGGCACAACATATCGATTTTTCGTTATTCCAAGATGCACCATGGGATCGAAAAATGTGCGAACCGGCTGCTGTGTATCTCAAAGAGCACCAATCGCAGTTGGCGAAGCTACGAAAGATTTCGACATGGAATCAGTTCTACTCACCGTGGGTTCACGAAAGTGCCAACAAATCAAAGATCCGAGACTTCGGACACGATGTGTTGTTCAGTGCGATGGATCTGTTGCAAATGTCAGCCATGTACCACCTTGGCAACGATCGAGTCGACGAAGCGATCAAGGACTGTATGGCGATGGATCGTCTGGCTCGACCAGAATGGACTAGCCGACTTCCAAACGTGGTGCTCAAAACGTTCAGGTATAAGTTACGAAAACCGGTAGCGAACACGGTTCTGCAAATAGCGTTCCATCCATTGGCGACTTCTAGTCAGCTTGCGGAACTTCAGCGAACGCTAGGAAACCGCGAGGCGACTGAACCGACAGGGTTTGACGCAGAGTTTCGAGACGCCACGTTCCGCAAACTGGGTCTCACGAGCATGACACAGGCAACCTTCCTTAACTTGGCGCCACCGTCTGTTGAAAAGAATTACCCATTTCAGGTTTGGTATGTCAAAAACCCGACAACCGTAGACTGGGAATCATGGCGAGAAGCGTTTGATGCAACAAGATCCAAAGAGCAGGAGTTGATCGACGCAGCACACCGAGGTGAGATTGGTTCATGGGAAAAAGAACGCCGGTTGCACGAATTCAAAAAACTTGACGGCATTGATGTACATAAAGCCGACTTCTACCAATACGTCTTCGGGCGCAAATTGTTTACGTTTGTATCAAGTCCCAAATACAAAGGCAAAATACTTGGAACGATCGCAGCAGACAAAATATTGAATTTCGCTGACTACGATATCTTCTATGGACAGATCAATCGAGACTTTGCAAAAATCGCCTTAGGACTTCAGCGTTGGAAGAAACAGCACGGAACATGGCCAGATTCATTGGACCAGTTGGCACCTGAGTTTCTGGAAGTGATACCCAAGGACGTAATTAGCCAACAGGATTTCGTCTATCGAAAAGAGAATTCCAGCTTCTTGCTTTACTCAGTCGGAAGCAATGGGATCGACGATGGAGGATCGAACAGTGACGTGATGTTTGAACATCCGTTGCCGAACCTGATAGAGCATCATTTTCAAAACCGAAATTGATAGACAGATTCGTCTACGGTTAACGAAGCTTGTTCAGGTCGAAGAACCGAATCTGAAAAGAGATGTGCTGGCGAACAAAAATTCAGGCTCAAAGACCTTAGCCAGCATTGCGAATCCACGATTCGATTACGCGTGCGGCTGAGTCCGGATCCTTCTCGACGAGGCTGCCAAGTTTCTCTTCGGCGGCGCGGCGAGCGTAATCTTCCGGTTGGGCTAACGCAATTTCTGGCGTCGGCTGAGCAGGAGTTTCGCTGGCTGCTTCTGCTGTCGCGTTGATTGAAATGATATCTTCATTCATCAGCTCGTCAGCATCGCTTTCGTCGTACTGGTTGTGGCGCGTCATGATCGTAAGCAAGACCAAACCGATCAGCAGAACGGCCGCTGAAGGCCAGTGCTTCATCGCAATTTCCTTTAGCCGAACTTGCCATGTCGGAACGGCAACGGGAGCAGCAACGGCTGGCGGAACGAACTGCACCGATATCGGAAACGGAGTTCCTTGAGCAAAAGATGATTTTGGCAAAACAGGTTTCACGGATTCAACGAGGCTCCGGCCAAGCTTGTTGATGGCTTGCTGCTTGATGTTTGGTTTGTCGTGCGGGAACGCTGACTTGCCGATCGACATTTGCGACGCAACGGACTCTGGAACCTGCAGGATCACATCGACGCGACTGGTATAGGTCGGCGATACTGCGACCGGCGTTGTGACAACTGGAGCAGGATTCGATCGCTCCGGCTGAATATCGTGAATCGAAGCCGTGCCGTTGGTGCCGATCACAGCGATCGATGAGCGCGAAGGAGCAACTTCGACTGGCTTGGTGTAGGAAACTTGTTTGGCGGCGACCGGATTTTCAACCATGTCGACACGCACCTGAACGTCGATCTCGCCATAAGACTGGAGAGCTTGCTGAATTCGTTTGCGATAGAACGTTTCCTGTTCGAACGGCGGACGCTGATCAATGGCGACGACTTTTTGGCCAGCACCTCCCGAACGATGGGCGTAGCCGGACGTGATATCGATGACTCGAATGTTTTCCGCCGGGAGTCCTGCGACCGCTCCGGCGATCATTTCTCGCAGTGTTGATACTTGGTCAGAATCGAGAACAACATCTGTCGGTGGCTCGACGGAAACAACTGCTGTCTGCTGAGCGGGTTTGAAGACAGAACCGCCTGAGGCAACGTCCATCTCGAACCAAGCGTTTTTCACGAAAGGCAATCGCATCACCATCTCGCGAATCAGACGCTTCTTTTGCGACTCTTCGACTCGTTTCTGTTGAGAGCGCGACAGGAATGGATTTACCGTGGGAGCCGTTTCGGTTTCGTTCCGCAGGAACTGTGGCAACGCATCGTTGTCCGCGATCGCGTTGAGACATTCTTCTTTACGATGTTCAGGAACCATCAAGATTCCATTGTCTATTTTGCAACCCGTGATTCCGGATTTACCGATCGCGAACGCCATCCGTTCGAGATCACCTTCGCAAAATTGTTGACTTTCAAGCAATGCCACAAGCGGTTTTGACTTGTTGACGTGAACCACTTGCAAGACGGCAATGACGGCCAAAATCAGAACGCCGACAATGATTGCCTGTGTTTGACGTTGGCCCAGTTTTTCCTGAATTTGAGTCGGAAGATTCATCCTTGAAGACTCCGCACTTTCTAAATGTTGTCAGTTGTTTTGTTGTAGGTCAGGCAGCGCGTCGCTGGCTTGAATTTTCACGTGAGCTTGTTTTCGGCACGACCAACACATGAGCCGTTCCACCGAGCGGACAATTCCAGGACTGGACCGTCGCATTCATCAGGATGCTCAATTGATTCAGCTTGCCAAGGTGAACATTTGTGTCGATGCCGACGATCCGAGGCAGCTGTTGTTCGGTTTCAGTTGGCTCATCTTGCACGTCGCTGATGCCGCTGTCTGCAATTTCAAGCTCCCATTGGAATTCGGCGTTGACCAGCGTCGCTTCCAGTTCGCCACCTTGAGGCATCGCGTCGATCGCATTCTCAACCATCGCTGCAACCGCATGATGGACCAGCTTTCGATCGTATGGCGCCGAAACTTCTTCGATGTCCAACAACAAATTTACATTTTTCGCTTCGCACGTATTTCGATATTCGGAGACCACTTGCCGGACGAAATCGGACAGTGAGTTATTCGATAATTGGACCATGAGCGACTTAACCATGAGGTCGTGAGCAGTTCGAACATGGCTTGTACCGAAATCAGAATACTCACGCAATGTTGGTTGCGAGCGTGAGGAGATAGGAGAGATAGCGAGGCAAGGGGAAACGGTTACCACGAACTACATCAACAAACCACGCACCGTTACTTTTCGATGACTTCGTACTTGATTTTCAATGCTGGCACATGGCACGGAGCAATCACATTGTCACGTTCTCCGAGGCCTGGGCCAACGATGCCCAAATCGTTTTCGTAGATCGCGTCATCTCCAATCGAGTGTGCCGTGGCAAACTGGACGTGTCCGTCGGCGAAGAAACAGTTCTGCCCTTTTCCTTCGTGGTTCTCGCTGCCGCGACCCGGCAAATGAGACGAAGGCATGTCCGCGATGATCACGGAGTAAGAAGATCCATCGTTTTTCCGCGCAGAATATTCATCTCCATCGAAGAACCCCAATGCGTAACCAAAATGGCCTCCCATGCGACGGCGAAGCACATCCAACTGGGCTCCTTTGGCAGCACGGATTTGATGAATCGTTGGAATCCGGGGAGGCTCACTCTCTGTTCGCCCGGCACAAGCAAACAAAGCATCGTTTTGGATGAAGCCAGCATCTTTGAGCACTGGCGCAAAGAGACCGTTGTTGGCGGACGCCATACCAACACTTGGAATGTTAATGAAATGGCCGCTGTGCAGTTCGCTGTAGACCAGCATTGCGTTACCGACTTCGGTCAAATTGTGTTTACACGAATTGATTCGACCATGAAAACGAGAATGGGAGATTGCGGGTAACAAGACGCTGGCAAAAATCGCTAAAATGGCGACTCCAGCGAGCACGTCGATTCGAGACCAAGATCGCGGATGGCTGAACCGATCTCTCAACCGACTGAACGTGAACGGCTCCAGATCTGAACCCGACGAAGGGGGAGAATCATCAAATAAGTCACGAACGGCTTCGGAGTCCGACGTTCCAAACATTTCCCCAATGGCATCGCCACCATCGAGGAGATTCTGATTGCCATGTTTCAAGCTGGCGACAAGTTCGCAAGTCCGCCGAGCCAAGCCAGGACGATTGCCTGGTTCTCCGAATGTCAGGCTGTCCAAAGGAGACATCGTTTGGCGCAGCTGCAATAGCTGATCTTCGATCTCCGGATTGGCGTCAATCTGTTCTTGGAGGTCACGTTCTTCCTGAGCATCCAATGCTCCCAGGACGTAACCCAGCAAATCTTCTTGCGATGGGTGTTTCACGGGTTGTTCTCAAAGGTTCTGGTCGATCCGATTCAATCATTGAATCGGAGGGCGAAGTTGTCCCGGCTTATCAGAAGAAGCCGCAACAGTCATCCCGGCTTAATCGACCTGCGAAGTATGGTTCCAAACGTCGGTCAATCTTGCGATCGCAGAATGCAGTCGACTCTTAACAGTCCCGACTGGAACGTCCAGCACTTCAGCGGCTTCCCGGTACTTCATCCCCTGATAGTAAACCAGTTGAATTAGCACATTCATAGACTCTGGAAGTTGGCTAAGTGCTTTTCGCACCAGACGTCGACGTTCGGTCTCAAGAGCAGCATTGGCCGGATCTGGATCATCGCTTTCGAGCAAATTGATCAGACGACCCACATCTTCGCTGTCCTGAAACCGAGGCGTATCGAGGCTGACATTCCGATGCCGTTTGTTTCGACGTTTTGCGTCGATGGCAGCATTGGTTGCGATCGTGTAAAGCCACGGACGGAAACGGCGACCTTCATCGAACAGATGGCTCTTGAGATGAACTTGCAGGAACGTCGTTTGAAAAACGTCCTCTGCCATCTCTGCGTTGCCAAGATACCGGCGCAGATAGCTGAACAACTCTCGCTCGTACCGGTAGACCAACGATGCGTAAAGTTCGCGATCGCCTGACTCTCGATAATCGATAAGTAGTTGTTCGTCTGTCACTGGTTCTGACTTTGCTTTCAGTTGTCGATCTGAATCGAAGTAGATGTCGTTGACCGTAGCTTCCATAATTATTACGCGTCCGCACGGCAAGGGTTCGGAGAATTCTTGAATTCGCCAACCTTTGAGCCTTTTAGACGTGCCTCCTTTGCATTTCTTACGTTTAGTCCCGTTTTTCTTGCGGTTGTGGGCGTCTCTTCCCTCCGCTTTCTCAGTATCGCGGGGCCTTCGACACATCTGGTCGTTTGACAGCAAAATTCTCGCGTTCTAAATTCAGCACGCGTTTTTGCTGGCAAAGCCGACCGGTTAAACTCGCCGTAGCCCTCAGAATGCTGTTGATAAGCCCTACCGCAAGAGCCATGCCGAAGAAGGAATTTACGTGACAAATAAAAAGTATCAGTGGGCACAAACAGGCGATATCAACGCGTTTTTTGGGCTCATGCTCGATAACATCGCAGGACTGGTATTGCTAGTAACGCTGCTTAGCTTCGATGGCTTCCCTGTAAAATTTGCACTGGCTTACATGGTGCCCGGAACGGCTATCGGAGTGCTTGTAGGCGACCTTTTGTTTTTCGTACTCGCGTTTTGGTACGCAAAGAAAACTGGCAAGACTGATGTGACAGCAATGCCGCTGGGACTCGACACACCAAGCACGATCGGCATGGCAGTGTTCGTGCTGGGTCCGGCTTTCAAGGCTTCAATTGGCGAAGGCATGTCGGTAGATGACGCCGCAATGCATACTTGGCATATTGGAATGTGCGCCATTCTCATCACTGGCGTCATTAAAGCAGTCTGCAGTTTCTTCTCCGGCTGGGTTCATCGAATGGTCCCCAGAGCCGGCTTGCTAGGTTCACTTGCTGCAATCGCACTCTTGCTGATTGGCTTCTTGCCTTTAACTGAGATTGCGAAGACAGCTCCTATCGTTGGCTTGGCCTCTTTCGCGATCGTTTTGGTAACTCTGATCGGTCGTCAAAGACTTCCTGCGGGAATCCCCGGAGCATTAGCGGCGGTTGCCGTGGGCACGGGCCTATACTATTTGCTATTCGGGATCGGTGAAGCCTCGGGAATCGCACTGGTTGAAAGAGAGGCCGCTCTTGCTCCTCAATGGTTCCCACAACAGTGGATGGAAGCCTTCCGATTTGAGTGGCTTTCAAAGTTTAGCGACACAATTCCTTACCTTGGGTATGTCGTTCCGTTTGCCATCGTCACTGTCATTGGAGGCATTGATTGCGCCGAAAGTGCCGCTTCCGTTGGAGACGATTTTCATACACCAACCGTTATCGGCATCGAGGCGATCGCCACGCTAGTCGCAGCTTTGTGCGGAGGCGTCATTCAAACGACACCGTACATTGGGCATCCGGCCTACAAAGCGATGGGAGGCCGTGCTGCCTACACGTTGATGACGGCTCTGTTCATTGGATCAGCTGGCTTGATTGGGTTTTTCTCGTTGATGTTTCAATGGATTCCGAGGGCCGCGATTTTCCCAATTCTCATTTTTATCGGAATTGAAATCACGGCGCAGAGCTTTCACGCAACAAACAAGAAGTACTACGCCGCTCTCGCGGTCGCCTTTTTACCGGCAATCGCAAAGCTAACTTCGATCGTCGTACTCGACTACACTTTTGAAATTTCCGAAATGAGTGATCGGCTTGCACATAGTTGGCTCTATTTGAATGTTCTTGCAGGTGGATTTATTTTCACGAGTGTTATCTGGGCGTCAGCAACGGCAAACATGGTCGACCGGAAGTATTTTTCGGCGGGAATTTGCTTTGCCCTCGGTGGCGTGTTCACGCTGTTCGGCATTATGCACTCACCCTTGACTGGTGACAAAATGTTTCTGCCAACGGACATGATGAACGGTGATATTTTCGATGCATCTAAAGTCGCTGCCGTCCGTGACTTTGCAGTCGCCTACTTCGTGATGGCCACGATCATGATCGGACTCTGGCAAATTTTGCCTGAAAGCGAACAGGTTGCTGAGACCTCAGACTTGCATTGAGGCCCAGACGGTTTGTTTCGAAAAGTCACCGAACCGTTGGTGACTTTTGGCAACGACCCACCAGACAAGACGCCTGAAACACAGGAAATCGCGAAGATAATTTGATCATTGGCATCGGGAAAACTGGCACGACGTTCAGTGAACGCGGTGGCGTTGGCCTAGCACGCCTTCGACTTGTCTAGTCGACAATCGCGAAATCATTTTCAAATCATGCCGCCGAGCCAATGGTTCGGTGGCATTTTTCGTTGACGACTTAGCGACGCCTTCTTCGACTTGGACGCAATTCTTCTGCAGACAGTTCACCGTCTCCATTCTTGTCCAACGAAATCAACGTTTCTGATGCCGCTTCGATTTCACTTGCCGACAACTGCATGTCGCCATCTTTATCCATCGCCGTGAAAGCTGGCATGCGGCTCAACATACGAGCAGCCCTATCGTCTCCCGATGGTCTTTCACCACGACCTTGCGCTGCAGATCGCGGCTTGGGTGATTTGCCGCCAAGTTCATCCTCGATCGCGTCCGCAAGTTCATCCGGACTGAATCCTCGTGGACCCTTGTCGCCAGCGTACGCAATTTTGCCGTCTTTACCAACAAGATAAATTCGATCGGGAAGCGACGCGTAGTCTTTCGATGCTTTGTTGTCGATATTGTCTAGCAGTGCAGGAATTTCCAAACCCATCTCATCAAGAAACTTTTGGGCGACGTCACGTCGTTCTTCTGTCGTCACGGGCTGTTCGACATCTTTTCCGGCAGGTCTGTCGCTGTCGGCAGCGTGAGCTTCGCTGGTGTAGACAATGAAGAACTGAACTTTATCAGCGTACTTTGCTTGCATCTCTTTCAGTTGACCAACTGAACGTACGAAAGGCGGTCAAGTGCAGCTTCCGAATATCAATGCAACGGGTTGCTTGTCAGTAAAACTCGAAAGGGTAACTGTTTTGTTTTTGTCTCTGATTTCAGTCAGCGAAAAATCTGGAGCAGCATCACCAGCTTGCGGCGCGTCGCCGGAACCACCTCGGCGTCTGGATCCTGATTCCCAGTCCTTTTTTGAAAGCACGCCGTCGCCGTTTTTGTCCAGACTTTTGAGTCCCTCCTCGCCTCGCGTGTACTCCTCGGCAGTCACAGTGCCATCTTTGTCGGCGTCATATTTATTGGCGACGAATTCCCAGCCGCTGCCGCCTCGACCACCACCACGATTTCGCTGAGCACTCACGTCATCGACCGGCACATGGATCGCAAAAACGATAGCCGCAGCAAGAAAAACCAGCCAACATCGGGAAGAAGAATTCATCGTTTGTCCTTTGAATGGAGAATACACACAGTATTAACCACGTGACGATCTCGAAGTGGCGACACATTTTCTTGATTTATTTGCGACGGAACGCTAACCAGAACTCTCACGCAACAGGCGTTCAAACTTGTCTTTCAACTCTGAATCCTCCCAACCGGGCGGTACAGCTTTGATGTACTTCAACATCTTCGTGGCCTCGGCGCTCTTTCCGGATTCGTGCAACAACTTCGCGACGTTGTATTTTGCTTCGAACCAAGCAGGAGTTTGCTGTTTCGTTCGCGAACCGATTGATCGCCACAACTTCAAGGCACTTTCACCTTTGGAAACTCTTGCCATGCCAAGCAACACGGTCAGGTTCTTTGAATCAGATGCCATTAGCTGTTGAAAGATCGCCTGAGCTTCAATCTCCTTACCGAGCTCCGCCAACGCCGATGCGCGGGCCAGCAAAAACTGGTTCTTTTGCCTTTGGTCCTTCGTTTTTGTGATCGCATTGTCAGCAATCGCCAGCTTGGTTTCGCTAACTTGTTTGGATTCATCCATGCGATCCAACAATCGCAAAAGTTGAGCAACCACTCTGCCATCAAACGGCGCTGCATTGGCTTTGCTGATCCTCAGAGCCTTTTCCTTGCTTTGGCCAAGAAACGCCAACAAGTATTGGAATTCAGCATTGGATTCAGCCGTCTGCAAATCGGCAGACTCGTTCATTCGATCAGCAGACATTTTTTTGTCCTCGGCTCGCCAAGCCAAACAGAGTTCAGCCATGGCGACGGCAACAAGTGGCTTGCCGCTGTCAGAACAGTTCGAATACATATCCGCCCAACTCTGTAGCAATTGCCTCGCCAACGATCGAGTCGCCAAATCTTGCTTCTCTTGTACCGCCAGTTGCCTGCGCGCGGCAGACCGAGCCAACCGTACCGACGCGGGAAATAATGTGCTTTGGGTTTGGGTTTTCATCAGCGTCTGGAAAGCAGATTTGTAATCCCTGCGACCAGACTGCAGTGAAGCTACCCAATATCGCGCTTGGCTGGACGTTTCAGATTCTGGCCACTGCTTGAAGTGGACTGTCGATTCGATTTCGAACTGGTCAGATTTAGCCTTCGAAAGATTCCAACAACCTCGCAAATGAATCGAGGCAGCAAGTTCCTCATTTGGGTACGCCTTGCCAGGCTTCAAAAGCGCCGCCGCAGCTTCGTCATGTTTACTTTGCTTCTCAAGCGCCATCGCCGCTCGAACGGTGGTCGTCAAACCGGCCGCACAATCACCGGCAGAGAATTGCGATTCGGCTACAGAAAGATAGCCACGTGCCGCCGCGTCGAGGTCACCATTCTTTTCCGCTTTGTCGGCAGCCTCGAGCAGCATTCGAAGTCCGGCTGAATCGACGGTCGCAGTTCTCGCAGGTGCTGCAGCCCGCGAACCGGAAAGCAAGGCAATATCGGCTCGTCGAGCCCAATACGCGCCGTGACGATCCGAGACATCGCTTGCAAGCCTGGAAGCTTTCTCAATTTGTCCAGCGGCAACGAACAGCTGAATCAATGCGACTTCGGTTTCCGCATCGTATCGTGACTTACTCGCTCGATCGGCAACGCTTTTCATTCGCTTGACGTCGCCGCTGGCGATCGCCAACGCGGCTTCTTCTTGCAACAACATTCCATCAGTCGACTTTGGACGCTTCTTGGTTCGCAACGTTTTCAATATTTGATCCGCCGCCTCGTTTTCACCCAACATTCGTCGACAGGAGGCCTCATTGATCCAAGTCTTCCACCATAATGGTCGCGATTCGGAAACGGCAGCGCGAACAGCGGTCAGCTGCGTGAGCACGCGACCCAATGAATCGATTCGATTCAGAGTTTCAGATTCTGAACTGGTGTCCGTTAGCTCGGCACTGGTCAAGTTCACGACCGCCAATTGATAGTCGAGATTCGTCCCGAGCGTTCGCAATTGATCGCTGGATAGCATGTGTGGCGAAAGATTTTGGTTGGCTTGTGCCTTCACGGTGTCGAGTCGCAGTTGACGAGTTCGATTCAATATCGTTCGAGCAGACAAGAGCTGTTCCAATCCAAGTTCACGACCGTTTGGAACTGAACCATTCGCAGCAACTTCTTGCTGTAACAATTTTGCAAATGATAGATGAGCCAACGCTTGCTGCAGCCCAACCAAAATCGTTCGCGGGTTTTTCGGATGGGTGGTCGAAAACTGTTCTGCGATTTGATCGACTTGTTTCCATTGCTGCTCGCGATCGGAACCTGTTCGCGATTTCGAAGTTTGCACTCGAATGCGTTCGATCGCAATCGAGGCATGATCGGTTGGAGTGAGTCCTTCACGGGTCAGCAATTTCAGGCAGTGAGATTCAGCCAAATCGAAAAGGGCTCTGTCTCGTAGTCCGCCGACAAGTTTTTTTTCGCGCTGATTGAAGACGGCTTCTTGAGCACAGCACTGAGATACCATGAAACTGGCGAAAGCCAATACAAGCCCGAAGCGCATTAACAAAACACGTGAAAATTGAAAAATGCGAAGCGTTGCAATACAAGCCCGACGCGCAAGCGAGGGACCGGGAAATCCTCGGAAATATTCCCTCGCTTGCGCGTCGGGCTTGTATTTGCGCAACATCAAAAAGCGCAAGCGAGTGAATCGCCGAACCCTAACGCGATTCACTCGCTTGCGCTTCGGGCTTGTATTGCGATCACTCATTTCCCACCCGACACGGCAAACTGAACTTTCGCAAAACCGCTCAATTTCGCGGCGTCCCACGCGTTCACGATATGCTCAAGCGGAACTTCCTGATCGGGATACAGAATCACAGGAGCATCCGTACTGATATCCGCGATCGTGGTTAGCTGTTGTTTCACGGCGGCCAAATCAGCGAGTGGCTGATCGCTGACAAACCAGCGAGGCGAACCCTCTTCGACTTTGATGCGAATCACCAAGTTATCCAGATCCGCCGGCTCGGGAACGTCCACTTGCTCAAGCGGATCATCCGCACCAGCGGCTTGTGAAAGCTGGCTGGGCATGACTTGCTCAACGACTGCGAAACTGGCGGTCCATACGAAAAACACCAACAGCAGAAACACAACGTCGATCATTGGCGTCATCGCGGAATCGATATCCGTCGCGGGACCGGTTTGAACATATTGCGATGGCTTCTTCATGGGCTACCTCCCGCGTCACGGTAAACCGCGAACCCAACATTCCAAATTCCCGATTGTGTACAGCTCAACATCACCGGTTCAATTTTCGACCACGGCGCCGAACGACTGGAACGAATTCGCACTTCGATGTCTTCGCCTTTCTCATTGCGAACCGCTTTGAGCATCGGAACCAGTTGTGCTTTTGTGATCGGGCGACCGGAGACAAGAAAATCACCGCTGTCTAGAATATTGATCGTGACTCGCGGAGTTTCCTGATCGACATCGTTGTCGGCGGATGACGCCAATGGCAAATCGAGTTCCTGTTGAGTCTCCTGCTTTTGCAAGTGACTGCTGACGAGAAAGAAAATGATCAGCAGGAACACAACGTCGATCATCGGCGTCATGTTGAAGCCCGGTTTTCGCACCGGTTGGTATCGAGGAATTTGCATGGTTGCGTCAGTGGCATAGGCCTCTGGCCTGTGTGTCTTATGCAATCACAGGCCAGAGGCCTATGCCACCTTTTCCTTTCCTATTTCTGAGCTGGTCGTTTGGCTTTGCGCCGCAGCGGACTGAAAACATGCTGAGCCTGAAACGCTGCTTCAGCGACCAGTTGATCGATTCGATTTCGGAAAACGGCAAAGGCTCCAATCGACGGAATCGCCACGATCAGGCCACCAACGGTTGTCACCAACGCTTGATAAATTCCTTCGGCAAGTTGCGGCGCGCTGGCTGTACCCTGAGTTGAGGCCACATTTTGAAACGCCACGATCATTCCGATCACCGTTCCAAGCAGTCCCACCATCGGAGCAATGTTTCCAATCACCGAAAGGTATTCGATTTTACGAAACAGTCTGGCCGACTGTTCGGCCAACGCTTCTTCGACTGATTTTTCGACCGAGTTCCATCCGAATTCCAGTTCGGAAATTCCGTGCATCAACACGAACGACAGGAAGCTCGGATTCTCGCGACAGGCTGTTTGCGCGTCCGCAACATTGCCGTTCATCAGCGACTGGCGAACGCTTTCACCGAGCCCGTTTGGCATCAAGTCTTTGCGACGGACGGTTAGCAAGTGATCGATCACGAGGTACGCCGACAGAATCGAAAGCGTCAGCAACAGAATGATGATCAGGATTCCAACGATGCCGCCGGAGAAGATGATTTCGAAAAACCCCTTTCCGCCTTCGGCTTCCTGCAGCATCGCAACCGCGAAAATATTAATTGGCCCAAACAGTGTCACCAAACTTCTCCTTCAGTTCGTTTCGCAAAGCTTGCGATTGTTGTTTCCGATTTAATTTATCTAACAGCCAAGCAGTCTGATAAAGTGCCGCCGCCGCGAGGCCGCCTTGTTGAGGATCGTTGATCGGAATTCGCATGAAGTTCACGATCGCTTCATCTTCAAGTTTTGATTTGCTTTGTGCTTCGGCGATTAGATACCAAGCTCCGCAACGAACTGTTTCGGGCATCGCTTGGGCTTGTTCAATTCTAATCGCGATCCGTTTCTGATCCACAGCGACGGTGTCCAAACGCCAGAGCTGAGCTTTTGCAAGCGATGCGATCACGGGATCGAAATCACGAGCCAACTTCTCCAACGTCGGCTTGGCTTTCTTTTTCGACTGATCAGCCAACAGCCAACTTGCTCCCAACATTGCAATGATCGGTTCGTTCGAATCCAACCAAGATGCGGCTTTCTTGAGTTGCTGATTGTTCGGTCGACTGGACGTCCACACCAGCGGAACCAAATTTCGAAAGCGACTCTGCGGATCGTCATCGATGACTTTGAGAAAATGGCTGGCGGCGTTGCCGAAGTCTTCTTTTGCCAAATAGCACTCGACCAGTTTTGCGTAAACGATGTTTTGCATCCACGACCGCGGTTCGGATTCGAGGGCTGATTCAAATTGCAGAATTGCATCGTCATAACGATATGCGGCAATCAGCTGGTTGCCTTTCTCGTATCCGGGATGCCACGCCGTTTCGATCCGAATCAGCCGATCGGTATCGAGCTCTTTAACGCCCGTGGAGCCTTTGACGGAAATCACGTTGCCGACCCACTCAACGATTTCGCCTTTTCGTTTTGCTTCGCCGTCACCGTTTTTCTTTTTCAGATACACGATGTCCTGCGATTGCACCCTTGGACACGTAGCGCATAGCAGTCCCGCAACAAGCAGTAGGCAAATTTTTGAACGAAAGTGCATGCAGTTCCTTTGCGGGCATCCCGACTTGCGGGCAAAAGGAAGTTTACCACGTCGAGCGATTTTGGACACGTTCGGTCCATCTCGATGCTACCAAGCAAAAAACGGGGCTGGAGGGAGCAATCTTTCTCTGAATTTCTTCCGGGCGTGACCAGCTGTGTCACCCCTGCGGCCAATCATGTCTTCAGACAACTCACCGCAAAGGAGAAATCATGATCAAACCTATCGGACCTCAATACATTGCAGCCAAAGCAAACCAGCGCGTTGGTTTGACCCATGTGTCGAGCGTCATCGAGCGATTGATGAAAATCTACGGTTTAGAAGATGAGCTAATCGAGCAACAAGAAGCGGCCGCTGCTGAAATGGTCACCGCAGAGTTTTCTGCCGAGCCGATCGCCATCGCTCCGGAGGTCGCTGTTCCGGCCGCAACCCAGAGCTCGTTTGCGTGGTTCGAGTAATCAAGAACCTGATTTGGTCTGCCAAGCGTAATTCCAATCATGCTGTGCCTCGAAGTCCCCATACGGGTCACAACCGCCGTACGCACCGACATACAAGATTTGGTTTTCGCGAATGACCCACTCCATTCCGTGCTCCTCTTCCCAGTCGCAATTGAGTTCCATGTGAACCACTGGTTCGCGAGTCGAGTTTGCAGTCGGAACAATCAACATGCTGGGATAAACAATCTCCAAAACTGAACGCGGGTTCTGAAATTTAATCTCAGGCTCACCAACGGATTCCAAAAAATCATTGCAATACAGTTCCGATGCACGGCACAAATGGTTTATCGAATCATCAGTAAGACCGTTGAACAGGGCGACGCAGCTTTCAATAAATTCCACATCTAACTCTTCATAGATCATCACCCTTATGGGCTTGCCGAAAAGAGTCGAATGAAAACTGCCCTCAAAACTGTTGGATGAACGATCCAAAGTAAACTCACCCAATCGCTCGGTGCTAACAACCACCGGTTTGGACAGCTCTTCCGCGATTGTCGATAACTGATTCTGATCAACCGCTTCTTCCGAGACGCCCGCAAATATTGCCCTCGTCTGATCCAAGGACATCAAAACTCGTATTCGACAAATGTTCAACTTGGGATATTCAGAGCTCCAATTGCCAGCAGGATCAACTGGTCGAAGAATCGTCAATTCTTGCTCAATGAGTGGTTGTCCCGGGCGTCGCCAAGCAGCAAACTCAAACATATGAACGTGGTAGTCTTTGCAATGAACTGCGCCTTGGCTTTGCGGAGAAACGACACCTTCGATCTCGATGACGGATTCAGAATATTCGCAATCAGCAACATCAACTTCGGCGAGACAGTCGATACTGGGAGGATTGAATTTCGAAGTCACGGTTGGGCGATCCAGTTCGATAGTGGCTAATTCAGACTCACGACATAAGAACAGGTGAGACTTGTAAGGTACGACGTCGCCCCGCAGATTAGTCCACCAAGACCTTGGCATTCTTTTTCGCCAGCGCCATCCAGTCGACTTCTGTCTCACACGAATCTGCGTCGTGATGAATGCGAGTCAAAACTGGCACGACACTTCGACGCTCAAGTTGCTCAAAATTCGAATCGCGACTTGCGTCACCTTGAAACGCCTGAGCATCGTTGAGAATAATCCCGGCGACATCCAAACCGTCACGGAAACAACTGGCCGTGATCGTCGCTTGCAGTCCCTGATTGATGGCTCCGATACGATTGTCAACAACGACCAAAACCGGATAGCCGAAATCATGAGCGACATCGGCGAAGTAAGTGTCATCATCAACGGGCGACATCAACCCGCCACATCCTTCAACAATCACAATGTCACAATGATCTGTCCAGGCTTCGATTCCACTACGAACCAAATCCGCATCGACTTCGCGACCTTCGGCACGTGCTGCCAGATGCGGTGAAAGCGGCGCTTGAAAACGTTGGGGGCAAACCTGATCCAACGTCAGCGGTTGACCAGCTGCTTCCCATAGCAGGATGGCGTCTTCCGATTGCACGATTCGCCCGTCAGACACACAATCGCTGGCGAGCGGTTTGTAGACGCCGACGCGGTGACCGGCTTTAACGAGTTCTTTCACGATGATCGTACTAACGTAGGTCTTTCCGATTTCGGTATCGGTACCGGTCACGAACAGTCCGTATGGTGGTTTGGCAGGCATGGCTTAAACTGAATGGTGGTGGTGAAGCGTGCGGATGCATAGCGGATTCCCGCCAGATTTCTTACAGCCGAATTTTGTGATGGTCGTATGAGTGAAAAGAAAACAATCAACGTCGCAGCGATTCAGCTTCCTTGCGTTTCAAACGTCGAAGAGAATCTGGATCGAACCGTCGAAGCGATCAAAGTGGCCGCTTCGGTCGGAGCTCAATTGATATGTCTGCAGGAATTGTTTAGTTGCGTCTACTTTTGTCAAACAGAAGATCACGAACAGTTCAAGTTAGCTCAAACAATCCCCGGTTCAACCACTCAGCGAATAAGTTCACTAGCAGCCGAATTGGGTGTCGTGATCATCGCCGGAGTCTTCGAACGTCGAGCCCCCGGACTGTTTCATAATTCTGCCGTTGTCATCGAATCGGACGGAAGCATCGCCGGAATTTACAGAAAGATGCACATTCCCGATGATCCGTATTTTTACGAGAAGTTCTATTTCACGCCGGGCGATCTGGGCTTCAAGTGCTTCGACACTTCAGTGGGAAAGGTCGGTGTCTGCATCTGTTGGGATCAGTGGTTCCCGGAAGCCGCCCGTCTGACAGCACTCGCCGGAGCCGAAATTCTGGTCTACCCGACAGCGATTGGCTGGCAAGCTCCTGAAAAGGACACTTTTGGCCCAAGCCAACTTTCAGCTTGGCAGACGATGATGCGTTCGCACGCGATCGCCAACGGAGTGTTCTTGGTGGCACCAAATCGCGTCGGCGTCGAGGACAACATCGAGTTCTGGGGACACAGCTTCATTGCCGATCCATACGGCAACATCGTGACTGAAGCCACCGAGCACGGTCCGGCAACGATCCACGCCAACTGCGACCTCAACCTGATAGAAACCGCTCGAACGCATTGGCCTTTTTTGCGTGATCGAAGGATCGATGCGTATGAGGGTTTGACGAAACGCATGTTGGATTGAGTGAAGAGCGTGACATCTTCAACGTAGAACGGTGGTCCCCACCGTTTTCTGCATGTTTACGGCGGAGACCGCCGTGCTACGTTAGCAAAAAAACAATCAAAATCTCTGTCCTGATCCCGCAATGCCTACGTGCATGTTAATGAGGGGCAAAGCAAGGCTGAGGGAGTCGCCCTGTAATTCGTTCTATCAAAGGTAGTACAGATGAAAAAGTCACGAAACATTCGATCACGAAAGTCAGCTTCGTATCAGTCACTGGAAGATCGGCGTCTGCTGGCTGGTGACGTGACCGTCTTCCAAAGCGAAGACATTGCTTATGTCCGCGGCGATCAGCTCGACAACCAAGTTGAAATCACTGCAAACGATGATGGACAAGTCGTCATTCGCGGTCTTGAGGACACGACCATCAATGGAGAGTCCGAGCTTGTCCTCGAATCTGAAAACAACACCATCGGAAGGCTCGGCATCCACATGGGGCCCGGAAACGATGTGCTCAACGTTGAAGGCATCGACGTTGCACGACGAGCAATCGTTCGCGGCGGAACTGGTGATGACGCGATTGGTTTTAGCAACGTCAGCACTGGTAGCGATCTGATTGCGAACCCTTGGCTTGGCGACGATGCCATTTCGATTGATGCAGTCGATATCGGCGGGCGACTGGTCGCGTACACAGGCGCCGGAAACGACACGCTTGGAATCGATAACTCAACCATCGCAGGCCGCACACTGATTGGGATGGCCGACGGCAATGATCGTCTCGCGATTCGCAACACCGTCCAAAGCGGACAAATGTTCGCATTCACGGGTACGGGTAACGATTTCGTCAGCTTCGACAATGTGACCACCAACCAGTTCGCGGCTTTGGTTACTGGCTTCGGCGATGACGATGTTGTTGTCACAGACAGCACGTTCAACGGTGTTGCTTTTGCGACGGGACTGTTCGGAGCGGACAATCTCGAATCGTCGGGCAACGAGTTTGGTAACCGAAACTACGAGCGAAGCTTTGAAGGCGACGACGTTGAGAACGAAACGGATCGCCGTGATGAAGTTTTCGCTGACCTGATTGAACTGGGAATCAAGCCGGCAGTCGCTTAGTCAGCAGTCGCATAGGCGACATCTACATCTTCGCGACGTAGGATTCGATCTGGGCTCGAAGTTCAGAACTATTCCATACGTCGCGAACTTGTTGGCCGAATTTTTCCTCAAGCCGATCAGCTTGAGCAAGTGACGGTTCGCGAATCTGTTGCTTCATCACTTGAAACGTTGCGGCGGGAATGTCGGCCAGACGACGAGCGTGTTCGAACGCTTCTTCCATCAACGAATCTTTGTCAACAATCTTGTCGACCAAGCCAACATCGACCGCGGACTGATCGCGATAGTTGGCACCCGAGTTCAACATCGCCTGCAAAGCCACTGGAGAGGCCACACGCCTGACGACTTCGACAGCAATCGCGGGAAGCGGCACGCCGACGCGAAGCTCGGGCAATCCGATTCGGGCTCGCGAATGCGAAACTCGAAAGTCACCGCAACTGGCAACGATACAGCCACCAGCAATCGCGTGGCCGTTGATGGCGACGATCATCGGCTTGGGGAAGATGAACGCGTCGCGGAAACATTTGCACAATGAATCGATAAACGGCTGAACGTATTGCGGATCTTCAGCGACGACTCGTTTGAGATCAACGCCCGCAGAAAAGACGCGTTCGGCTGAGGTGACTACAACGGCGTGGACATTGTCATCGCGTTCCAGTTCAGCAAGCTTTGCAGAGAACAGCTGACACCACTCAATGTTCATCGCGTTGACTTTGCCGTCGGCAAGAGTCAGCGTTGCGATATTGGAATTGGTTTGAGTTTCGATCATTTAGAATCAATATTGAGATTCAATGAATTTTAGTGCACAACAGTCTCTCACATTTCCTTACCACAGTTTTTTCCAAACCCATTTCACACCATCCCAAACTCGTTGACCAAGACTATTGTCATCCTGTGATTCAAAGAGTTTGTTCCCCAAGAAATTGATAAGTTCTAGACTACCGCCTTCTGTCGAAAGCTCCGTTTGGGAACCATCGGAAAGCCACTTCACTTGTACCTTCTTCGCCGCCAATTCGTCATCGCCAGCGATCAAAACGGCATCAAACCCGCGACGGTCGGCATACTTAAACTGCTGGTTCAACTTCTTTGCATCTGGGAAGACTTCAGTCTTAATTCCAGCAGCACGAAGTTGACTGGCCATTGTCAAATAACTCTGCAGATGATCTTTCGAAAACTGCACGATCATCACGTCGGCTGTCGTTCGCGTCGCAGGCAGCATTTCCAGTGTCTGCATCGCAGCAAGCAATCGATCAAGCCCAAGCGACGCCCCGATGCCAGGAAGTTCCTGCTTTGTATACAGCTGAGCCAAATTGTCGTAGCGACCTCCAGAGCAAACGCTGCCGATCGTTGGAAGGTCATCCAGAAACGTTTCGTAAATCGTTCCCGTGTAGTAATCCAAACCTCGAGCAATCGAAACGTCGACCTGTAGATTGGCATCGGTGATTCCAACGGTATTGGCGGCTTCAACGACGGCGCGAAGTTGCGAAAGTCCTTCCTCGGCAAGCTCGTTGCCAACGCAAAGCGGCTCAAGCTGTTTCAAAATCTCTTCGTTAGAACCTTTGACTTCAGCAAGCTTTAAAATCTCATCGACTTGCGACTCAGTGGCAGACGTCGACTCCTGCATTTCTTTGGCAACGGCTTCACGACCGATCTTGGGAAGCTTGTCGAGCGCGCGAAGCACCGGAACACTTGATTCAGCCAGTCCAGATTTCTCCAGCAATCCATTGAGCACTTTTCGATTGTTGACGCGGATCGAAAATTTCTCGAAACCAATCGCTCGCATCAAGTCGTAGATCACCAAACCAGTTTCGATATCGCTGGCGATTGAACGGGTTCCAATCGTGTCGAAGTCACATTGAATAAATTCGCGATAACGACCAGCTTGTGGGCGTTCACCACGCCAAACGGGAGCGATATGATATCGCTTGAACGGCATACCTAACTCGTTTGCGTTTTGTGCAACGAAGCGAGCCAGCGGAACGGTCAGGTCGAATCGCATCGCGACGTCATGCTTTCCATGGTCGAAGCGAAACATCTGGCGATCGGTTTCTTCGCTGCCTTTACCGCAGAGGATTTCAGAATACTCCAGCGCGGGCGTGTCGATCGGAACGAAACCGTACGAACGATAGACTTGTTTTGCAGTTTCAATCAATCGCTCACGCGGGATCATGACTTCAGGAAGGAAGTCACGAAATCCGCGGAGAGTGCGAGGGGTGATCAAGTTTGACATGGGTTTATCGTTGAGGAGTTTGAAGTTGCACGTTTGTAGGCCGGATCAAGAAAACAGGCAACTGCCGGAGCTTCGGACTCCAACAAGCACCCGTTTGCGGCGCTCCGGAACGACTCGCGTCCTTGTTCCAGCCTACGCCAATACACTCAATCGCGGGCGCGGAGACCGAAACGTTTCAGGCCTATTAAAACGAGCATTGGCGTACTCTGCGATTTGCTCCGGCGTCTCAAAATATTGCTCGTAGGTGTAAGTATCGTCGTACTCACATTGGTCCGTCGTATAGTCGCGACAAATCTGAGGTCGAGTCTCGTAAATGCCGCAGCGGTGATCGTCTTGAAGATGCTTACACGTCGTGTGAACCAGAAGATACCAAGTGACTCCTTCGACAAACAACGAGGCCCGGTCATGCAGCAGATACCAGCGAAGATACTCGAAATCGGCGAACGTTCTGGGCGTATCAATCGAAAGCGCAAAATAGCGACAGCACTTCGCCGTGCAGTATTCACAAAGGCTTTCGTCAGGACCGAGGTCTTCGCGTCGCATACGGGCGTTGGGTTTGTTCATATTCTGGGTCTGAGACAGGAGTGCAACAACATTGCCGAGAAACTCATTTTAGACTAACAAGATGCTTTGTCACCGAGTCGCTTTCGATTCAGCTCACATTTCCTGACTCCGATATCACGCAGCCATGCACCTGGTTAACAAGCTCTCAAAGTTCGGCATGCTCTCACAGCTGGACGCTGCCACCGAAAGCGCAGCGCTGCCCGGATTCTTCGGCACGATCGCGCAAACGTTCTGGCTGCTGTTGGTTTTGGTTGCTCCTTTCGTGATCTTCGCGTTGCTGATCCATTTTCTGGAGCGACTGATTCAAACGCGATTGGCCAGCCGATTTGGCTGGAAGGCAGTCCTTTGGACGGGATGGCTGGGCACACCAATCCATGAACTCAGCCATTGGGTGCTGTGCAAAGTCTTTCGCCACAAAGTGCTCGAGATGGCACTGTTCGAGCCCGACATTCGATCTGGTCGATTGGGATTCGTGCGGCACTCTTGGAACACGGGTAACTGGTTTGAGGAAGTCGGCAACTTCTTCATTGGCCTCGCACCGCTGGTTGGAGGCTCACTGGCACTGGCTGGATTGCTTTGGTTCTTCTATCCCGATGCCGTCGTGAACATGATTTCGAATTCAGGGTTCGGCGACGATTTGAATTCGCTTGAGCGTCCTTCTTTCGTGAACATGATCTTCGGTAGCGTAAAGTCGCTGCTTGGCGATTTGATTTCTCCCGCTCAACTCGTGTCGTGGCGGTTCTGGCTGTTTACTTATCTGGTGCTTTGCGTCGGAAGCCACATGGCGCCTAGCCGCAGTGACTATGACGGAGCAAGTCGCGGAGTCTCGATGGTGGTTTTCGCTTCCGTTGTAGGCTTGCTTTTAATTTCGCTGCTGGGTTTCGAAACGGATCGCGTCGTACAAACGATGCTGCGATTCATGAGCCCCGTTTTTGGGCTACAGGTTATCGCAATTGTGATCTGTTCATTGGCGACGATCGTCGTTTGGTGGCAGACCAGCCTGTTCTCAGAACGGTTTGAAGTGACGTAAGTCATTCCGGGACGATTCGCTTTCGCCACCAAGCCGTCTTGCAACTTCACGCAAACAGCTCGGAGAGCTGAGCGACAATGTTCCATCCCTACGACCTGACTATTCAATCCAAAACGATTGACACTTTGAAGAAATTTCGCGTTGTCGATGTCAGCCACTTCAACTCGTAATCGGGTTGTGTCAGTCGTAGTTGTGATTCGGACGCACCGAAAATGACAGCAGTTTTGAGAACTTTCGAACCGAAAACACTCCATGGACAGTGTATCGAAGGAGTCGAATTCCCTGAAGGATCAATGGGACGCTGGATTGGAAGCTATATCAATCTCGGGACTCATCATGTCAGACAAAATCATCCGCGTCGTATCTCTCGCCTCCGACGGGTCCACGCGATCTCGCGACTTCGAATGCTTCGACGAAATCAGCAAGGCTCACGAGCAAGTCGGTATTGACGATTGCAGCACTGACTTAACCTTGCGTGGCATGCCGGTCTTTCGCGGCTTGATCGGGCCAATTCCCGAGTCTCGTACCATCGTTCGATACGAAACGCCTGACGTGTTCGAAATGATGACCAAGGAGTGGGCAGCCAAGAAGCGTAAGCGACGCCGTCGACGAACAGCAGAAGAGATCGCTCGGGACAATGCCGCGTTGGCAGCTGCGGAAGCAAAAGGCAGCGTTCCGATGCCGAACATTTCAATCGGCGCCCCAACGGCGACTCCCAATACCGTGGTCTAGTTTGCCGCGACATTTTGAATCACGAAGCTCTGGTTTATCGCCAGAGCTTTTTTTGTGCGCGAATTCAAACATCGGCCGTGAGTTTCCAAGTCGAGTGCAATACAAGCCCGAAGCGCAAGCGAGTGAATACTGGCAATCATTTGTGAAAATCGCAATGCGACTAACCACTTGCTTGCGCTTTTGGATGTTGCGCAAATACAAGCCCGACGCGCAAGCGAGGGGATATTTCCGAGGATTTCCCGTCCCTCGCTTGCGCGTCGGGCTTGTATTGCAACGCTTCATCAAAACTTGC
>CALLUY010000094.1 GCA_938010615.1 uncultured Pirellulaceae bacterium
AGGCACATTCTTACATGCTCGTTGGTAATTTTTACAATCGCGAGCCAGTTTCTACTGGCGAAATCCCGTTCTGCGACTCAAATACAATCGCAAAGCAATACCCGTGCCGAACACTATTGTGAGTGTCCTCTATATCTTCAATGTCTGTTCCCATTCTTTGTTGTAGAACAAACTCGCGGCTGGTCTTCGATAGTGCCGCCAGTGCCCACTCAGTTTCGAATTCGCGACGTACACAAACGTGCAGTCGAGTTCATTTTGAATTTAGACGCGTTTAAAGTCGCCAGACTGCGACAAGATCTAAGAGATGAGAAAAGACGCATCGAAGGCGAATGGAAGGTTTTACGTACAAAAACCGCTGACCTCGCCGATTCACTTTCTGCCGTTTCTCGTAACGTTCCCACAAATCCAGTGATCAAGTGGCCACCAAAAATCACACCAACACTTGAGAAGTCACGGGATGGGGGTTGGGCGACGATCGACACGTTACTGATTTCCGCGCAAGAGGAACTTAGTAAACTTGTAGAGCAGGAGATTCCGCGTGTCGCGGAGATAGCCAATGAAGCTGAGCAAGAGTTGATCGAGGCTGAGCAGACGCTTCGTTCTCGGCAGTCGCAATTATCACGGCGGTTAGTGCAAATAGAGAACGAAAGCCAAGAAATTGAAGCTTTGCGAATCCGATTGGAAACGTTGGAAGAAGACATTCAACGCAACAAGGATCAGCGCACTCTCAACACAATGTCATCTGAACTTGTTGAGCACGTAAACCAGGGCACATGTCCCGTATGCAGCCAATCCATTCAAGATTCACTGGTCCCGCTCGATGTTGATCAGTCGGTGATGTCGATTGACGACAATATCGCCTTTCTTTCAGAACAACGTCGTACTTACTTAGGTGTTCTTTCTCGATTGGAAAGTAGCCAGTCTGCTCGTCGTCGAAGAGCAAATAGCGAACGAGAACAGATTGACAGTCTGAGAGATAACATTCGTGAACTGCGGACAACATTAATTGCTGATGGGCGTATGCCTTCAGCTGCTGCGATTCGTGAGCGATTGATCCTTGAGCAAAAAATCGAAAGGATCAGTTCTGGAAGGGACCGGTTCTCAAAACTACTTGGCGAATTTCGCTTGCTCGCTAAACAGTGGAAGACTAACCGCGCTAAGTTCGGAAAACTGCCCAAGGATGACACGACTGAGGCTGACCGCACCAAGCTTCAGGCCTGGTCCGAGTCGATAAGATCTCAGCTTACAGAGTATGGCTTCAGATCCGACAAAGTCACTCCAATCGCGATTTCGTCCGACTCCTACAAGCCCGAGTACGAGGGGTTTGATCTTCAAACAAGCATTTCGGCGAGCGACACTATTCGGACGATCTGGGCGTACTTGCTCGGCCTCATTGAAATTTCAAATGAACACCAAACACACCATCCAAAATTTCTGATTTTTGATGAACCCAAACAGCAGAGTACGAATGACGTTAGTTTTGTTGAACTTTTGAAGCATGCCTCAACAATCGAAAATTCGCAAATTGTATTCTTTACTTCAGAAGACAACTCTCGATTGAAGAAAGCACTTGTTGGCATCGAACATGACTTCTTCGAGTTTGAAGGGCGTGTGCTGACACGGAAGGACGCCGAGTAGCAACTTTTTGGAACACAGTTTTACAGCAACAGCCTCCCGTTGGCACAACCTTGGGATTCGATTGAAATTACCTATGAACACAGATGAAGATACAGTTGAAACTCAAACAGTCGTCGCTGACAAAAGTTGGATCGTCGGCCTTAGCAAAGATGCCATTTTCTGGACGTCGGTTGTCTATGCGTTATTGGCGTTCCTCATTTTGGTTCTCTACCAACTGAACCTTTTAGGGATCAGCGGAGTCGAGTTCTCTATTCCTCCAGCGATTCCGTGGTTCGGTGCTGTTGGCGCGATCACGATCAGCTTGCAAGCTGTGTTTGAGCGGCGAGGCGACAATTGGGACTCTACCTTCAACTACTGGCATCTTGGACGACCACTGATCGGTGCAGTACTTGGCATCATGTCATTTCTGATCTTGAGCGTGATCGTGGCCTTGGCCGGTTCCACTCCACCTTCACCAGACAACGCTCCCAATGTCATGAACGTGACAATTTTTGAAGTACTGGCATTCATCGTCGGATACCGCGAGGAAACGTTTCGCCATCTGCTCAAACGGGTGACTGACTTAATTCTTCAACCAGCAGGAACTGAAGAGCGATGACCAGATTGAGCCCGTGTTTGCAACAAAATATCTCAGAGCAAATTTTGCCCCATTTGCAAAAACACTTCGCACGAGATTGTTGCCATTAAAGTTCTCGGATTCTTGCGGATTACAATGGGCCGGATTTTCTCAGGTAATACTCAAGGAACTTCTATTTTCCCGGAAGAACGTGGCCGTTTTCTGGGCGAAAACAGCCGCCCCCTCTCCGGAAAATCACGCTACCCCTAAAGATCTGCGATGGACCTTTAAAAAACCCGAAACTGGCAACTAACATTCAACCTACCGACCCCGGCGGCCTTTTCGATTCCGATTCTGCCGTGGTTGATCAGACGTTCCTTCGCGAGAAATCTCATTCTCAAAATAGACGCCCTGACGTTTGCCAGATTGAACATGCTGAGCGTACTGCTTCCGCGTTTCCGTGTTCGAGTACTTTTCGTTCGCGTCCAACAGTGCAGACTTGATCACAGCTGCATCGTCCGAATGGGACAGCGTCGCCATCACAACTCCGTCGAGTCCAAACTTGCCAGACCGAACGATCAAGATTCCGGGCTGATTCGTTTTTCCCCGGATCGATTTTGACCAAGCCTTGTCTGCATCCGGATCCAAAAAGTCTAGGTGAAACTTTCCGCCAACTTCTTCGTCGCTGAAAACATCCCGCAAATTTGATTCGACATTCTTTCGATGTTTATCCTCAACGTTGACGCAAACCAGCAAACGTTGATCAGCCGAGGCAACATTGAGTGCTTGGCGAAACGAATTGAAGTCTTGTAAAACGACACCTGTCTGGTCCCGGTTCGGCTTGAATCGGGCAGCGATCTGATTCATCTGCCGAGCCACAGCACCGGCGTCAATCGCTTCTCCATCGCGGCCCCGATTGCTGAACGCAGCCGATGGTCCGCGGCCCGATCGCGTCAGTCGACGCTCGCCTTGCGGGTCGAACAAACAGAAGGCAGTATTCGCGTATCTGCCGTTGAGCAAAGCACGAACTTTCTCTTCCGCTTCTTTGTTTTCGTAGGTTTCAATTCGGATGCAAACAAACTTTTCGGATGCCGTCAGGAACTCTTCACTTGCGAACAAACTGTTCTGCGTTTTGGTGTAACCAGGTCAGAACACTCCCGACACACCTGAACACGTCGTCGCGGCCGACATAAATAAAATAGGTCGATTCGATCGCTTGGCTTCGGCGAGTCCCGTTTCCCAAGTTGTATACCAAGCGACACCTGTTTCACCGACTGCCTGAGGATTGTCGGGGACATTCATGGCACCACTTGGGCTTCGACCATTGCGTTGAGCACAACAAGTTGCCACGCCAACCAAAAATATAACAACCGACAACTGAAATGAATTCTTCATAATCTGGACTTAAACTGAGAGGAAAACGTCTGTCTGTCTTCTTTCACGTAGAAAAAGTGAACAGAGGACAGAGAAAGTCCCTATTCCTGAATGCTTATTCGAAGTCGCAAAACTTCGCTTATTTCGGCTTAATGCACATATCCGCGACGTGGAGAATCACTGTCCGAATTTCGCAATGATCCGATTGGCGATTCCGGGAATCATTCGATCGAGCCAAACGAGAGTCCGACCACCAAAAGTGAGGATGATTTCGTGACGCCGTTTCTTGATTGCCCGGACTGTTCGTGAAGCAACAACTTTCGGTGACATTGAGCCGCCTTTCTTCCAATCGCGTTTGGTCGGATCGTCGATTGCCGCGTCGAAGAATTCACTGTCCGTCGTGCTTGGACTAACCAACAACAAGTCGACGCCATCCTGACTCAACTCTGCGCGGATCGCGTCACTGAATCCGTGAATCGCGAACTTGCTGGCGCAATATTCGCTCTTGAGCGGAACCGCACGATGGCCCAGGACGCTACTGAGATTCACGATCACCGGTTCGTCTCCCGCTTTAAGCAACGGCAAACTTTCGCGAATGAACTCGGCAACCGCGAAGAAATTGACCTCGAAGATTTGCCGCAATCGATCCTCGGAAGCTTCATCGAAACGGCCCATTGCTCCGATGCCGGCGTTGTTGATCAGAATATCCAACCCATCGAAAGACTCCTTGGCCGCCGACAACAATCTGGCTCGAACAATTGGGTCTGTCACATCACCAGCGACGGCAATGCAATCTCCTCCGTCAGCAGAAAGAATCGCGGCAAGCTCTTCCAGTCGATCTTTACGACGAGCATTAATGACGATGCGACAGCCCTCAGCTGCCAACTGTTTCGCCAACTCCAACCCAATGCCGCTTGATGCGCCAGTGATGATGACCCGTTTGTCTTTGAGCTTTCGCATCAATCGCGAGGTGCCTCGATCGGAGTGATCGGCGCGTCGTCAACCGGTGGAGCAACTAACGTTTCCATTTTGGGTTCAACCACAACTTCGGATTCGACCTCATCGCTTTCGTCACTTTCCTCAATCCAGCCAGCCGCATTGTGTGGCGTCACAATCGCATCGTCATAGTTGATTCGTCCGAGATATTTCTGGGGGATTCGACAATGAACCAGAACGACGTCTTCTCGATATTGCGTCGAAACGATTTCGCCTTTGGCGGCAAGGTAAGCCAACAGTTTTCCGTTGCCGACCGACATTTCGATATCGACATCCTGAAATGATCGACTGAGGGCATCGCCAACGACTGTGTGCAGACGGTCGAAACCTTCTTTTGTTTTCGCACTAACAGCAACCGCATTCGGATAACGGTTCAACAAAGAATTGAAGTGCGGCATCTCCCGCGCGGCGTCGCTCTTGTTCAAAACCAGCAACGCATCCTTTTCTTCGATGCCGATTTCTTTAAGCACATCGTAAACGGACATGATCTGATCGATGACTTTCGGGTTGCTCGCGTCGGCGACATGCAGCAACAAATCCGCTTGTCTGGTTTCTTCAAGTGTGGCTTTGAAACTGGCGATCAAGGCGTGCGGTAAATCGCGAATGAAACCGACGGTGTCGCTCAACAGAATTGGCCCCCACTGTGGCAAGTGCCAACGACGCGTCCTCGTATCGAGCGTCGCAAACAGCTTGTCTTGAGCGAGTACATCTGCATCGGTGAGCGAATTCATCAGAGTGCTCTTGCCGGCATTCGTGTAGCCGACCAGCGAACAGGTCATCGTGCCTTTGCGAGATCGAACCTGACGCTCTTTTCGCTGTTCGACTTTCTTGAGTTCATCCTTCAGGTCGTGGATACGTTTTTCGACCAGTCGCCTATCCGTCTCCAACTGCTTTTCACCAGGACCACGCATACCGACGCCCATTTTCAAGCGGGACAGGTGAGTCCACATTCGCTTCAGCCGCGGCAACGCGTATTGCAATTGAGCCAACTCAACCGCAAGCCGAGCTTCCTGAGTTCTCGCGTGCGTCGCGAAAATGTCGAGGATGACTTCCGTGCGATCGAGAACTTTCACTTTCAGAGCAACTTCGAGATTTCGATTTTGAGCTGGAGAAAGATTATTGTCGAACAGAACGACGTCGGCCGCGTGAAAGTCAACCAACTCCTTGAGCTCGGCGACTTTTCCTTTCCCGATATACGTTGTCGCGTCCGGTTTCTCGCGGCGCTGCACCACTCCCGCCATCACGATCGCTCCGGCGGTTTCCGCCAAGCCCTGAATCTCTTCCAGCGGATCGAGTTCCACTGGATCGTCGGGAAACTGAACTCGCACGATCAGCGCAATTTCTAGGTTGACCTGATCTTTTTTCTTGCGATCTTGCACGTTCGTTTTGAATATCCAAAAGGTTGAAGCTCAAAGTAAGCGAATCTGTCCGGACTCGCGCATTGGTGTCAGTCTGGGACAAGACCGACTCAAATGGAAAAGGTTCAGAGCCGTTAATTCCAACACATTTATAGTCAAAGGGCCCTTTAATGAACAGTTCAAGCGGCGACGCTCAAGTGTGAAGATAGTAAAGACTGTCCCAGCCAATGCGATTGCCCTATAATCTTTGGTCTCATATTCGACACGGCCGACAGGCCCAAAAAACCAAAGAAAGTAGTTCATGTCTTTCAAATCGACCGTATCCTTTTCCATGACATGCCTCGTCGCTCTGGCAACGCCACTTGCAGCTGTCAGTGCTCAAGACGACACAGCCGTTCCCGGGATAAAACCTGCTGCCGTCGCAACGAAAATGAGCGATGAAGACTTGATCAGAAAGGCCAGCATCGTGCTCGTCTACAATCAGCTTGGACGAATGCTCATTCAGCTGAAGTCCGATGGAATCGAACTTGATCAGGAACAGGCACTTGAAGGCGCTCGACGAGCAATCGCGGGTGAACCACTTGGCGTATCAATCGAAGAAGCCCGCACCGTCATGATGCAGTTGAAAAAGCAGGCTGATGCATCCCAAGCCAAACGCCAGGAAGAAATGATGGCCAAGATGAAGGAGCTTGCCGCGACCAACAAAGCCGAAGGCGAAGCGTACTTGGCTAAAAACGCAACCAAGGAAGGCGTCCAAACACTGGAGGGCGGCGTTCAGTATGAGGTCATGGTTGCCGGAACCGGCCCGAAGCCGAAGCCGACGGACAAGGTCAAAATCAATTACCACGGAACATTTGTCAATGGCAAGGTTTTTGACTCAACAATTGAGCCACCTCAGGGACGAGAGCCGAAGCCGTATGAAGCTCCAGCCAACGCTTTCGTTGATGGTTTCAACACAGCAATTCAAGCGATGCCAGTCGGTAGCAAGTGGAAGATCAGCATTCCTTCGGACCAAGCTTACAAGATGGGCGGACGTGGCATGGAGCCAAACAAGACGCTAATTTTTGAAGTCGAAATGCTTGAAATCTTGCCTCCAGTTGTTGCACCTTCTGATGTGACGCCTGCTGCAGGTCAATAAATTCTGACGAACAAATGATGGAGACAGAGATGCTTCTTCGAAAAAATCATTATCGGTGGCTAGTTGCGTTTGCGGTGGCCGCCGTTTTTCTTTTTGATCCGGCATCAGCGTTGGCGCAGAAAAAGCCTAACGGATTCAATAAGTCCGGTCGCGGAAACGGCGGACCTGCGGCCCCGAATCCTCAACGGCCCCAATCGTCGCCGCCTCGGAATCAAAATCGTGGCAATGGCAGTCGTGGCAATGGCAATCGCGGCAACCACCACGGGCACCATCAAAACTATCGCAACCAAGGCTTCAACCATCATTCGTTTCCGTCTTCGCGATTTCAGGGAACCGGTCATCGATATTCGCTCAGTCATTTCCATGGACACTACGTCCCGATAGTGCCCTATGGCGTTGCTGGCTATCCCTACGGTTACGGTGCACCGATTTATCGGGACCCATATATCTACGGTTACAACTCCGGATTCAACAACTACAACTCCGGATTCAACAACTACAACCCTGCGTATTCAACTTACGGATCCTACCTCAACAACAGCGGTGTGATTGGCTCCAATGCAATCGGAAGCAGCGTGGCAGCTCAAGCATTTCAACAGCTACAAAATCAACAGCCGATTGCACCAAATCAGAACGCAAACAGCGCTCGTGATGTTGAAATTTTGCGTTTGCAAATAGAGCTGGAGAAAGCCAAACAACAATTGGCGAACCAAAATCGGAACCAGCAACAAGTCACGATGAAACCTCCCGTCCAAGATCCTGTGGACGATGCGAAAAGGAAGGAAGCGATCGATCAGCTCGGCCTTGCGCCGATCATTGAAACGAATCAGCTCGCCGCAACGTCGCATTTGAAAGCTGAACGTGCTTTCCGAGCAGGCGACTACGGTCAGGCAGCACGTTTTGCTGGACTTGCTAAATCGCTCGACGATTCCAACGGAAAGTTGATGCTGTTTGCAGCGCAAGCCCATTTCGCGAACGGGGAATACCGTGAGTCACTGGATGCACTCTCGAACGCGAATAAGATTTTGCCATCGGAGGATTTGGCTTGGGTCGTGGACAATTTCAAACTGTTTTACGGTCAGAATGATTTCGTGACTCAGATGAAATCGCTTTCGGCTCATCTGAAGCAATCGCCGAACGACGCTGCGGCTTGGCTTCTTCGTGGCTATCAGTATGGAGCACTTGGCTATCCCGATGCAGCAAAGAAGGATCTTGATCGAGCAAGGGAACTTGGCGGCGATTCAGCATTGCTCGACTCGCTGACGGCTCGGTTCGCGGTTGAAACACCGGTCGAGTAGCGGCTTTTTTGAAACACAGAGGCACAGAGATCACAGAGACCAATGCAATCAGGAATAGCCGTTCGCGATGCGGCTAACTCCATCAGTTAGTTTGATTTCGTGAAAGTTGATTAGTAAGCCCAATCGTAGATTCATTAATCTGAGATGCGACAACACTTGTGCTTTACCAACTGGATGAATCGCGGCTTTTGCTTTCAACTCAACAACGACCGCATTTCCTCTGTGCCCTCCGTGACTCTGTGTTTCAAAAATTGCATCCGGACTAGCGGCTTCCCGCTAAGCCCCAAACTCGGCTTCCATCTGCTGCACCTTCTCAACGCGTCGCGCATGGCGTCCGCCTTCGAATTCCCTCTCCAGCCAAACAGAAACCATTTCACGAAAACTTGAAACAGTCACCGAACGGCGCTTCGGCTTGGCTTCTTCGCGGCTGTTTTGAAACACAGAGGTACAGAGACCAATGCAATCAGGAATAGCCGTTCGCGATGCGGCTAACTCCATCAGTTAGTTTGATTTCGTGGAAGTTGATTAGTAAGCCCAATCGTAGATTCATTAATCTGAGATGCGACAACACTTGTGCTTTATCAACTGGATGAATTGCGGCTTTTGCTTTCAACTCAACGACGACAGTACCGTTGACAACCAAGTCTGCACGAAAACCACACTCCAACTTTACATCATCGTAGACGACTGGAATCGCTTGTTCCTCAGAAACCTCAAACCCGCGTTTCCTCAGTTCATACGCCAAGCAAGCGCGGTATGCCGATTCAAGCAAACCCGGACCCAAACGACGATGAACTTCGATCGCGGCTCCAATAACCCCGTGCGTCAGTTTGTTTTCCTGCATCGCTAAACTCGCTTAAATCTAGTTCAATTGAAAAATCGACCGCATTCCCTCTGTGCCCTCCGTGACTCTGTGTTTCAAAAATTGCATCCGCAGTTGCAACTTCCCGCTTAAGCCTCAAATTCATCTTCCACCTGCTTAACCTTCTCAACGCGTCGCGCATGGCGTCCGCCTTCGAATTCCCTCTCCAGCCAAACAGAAACCATTTCACGACAACTTGAAACAGTCACCGAACGGCGCTTCGGCTTGGCTTCTTCGCGGCTTTTTTGAAACACAGAGGCACAGAGATCACAGAGACCAATGCAATCAGGAATAGCCATTCGCGATGCGGCTAACGCCATCAGTTAGTTTGATTTCGTGGAAGTTGATTAGTAAGCCCAATCGTAGATTCATTAATCTGAGATGCGACAACACCTGTGCTTTATCAACTGGATGAATTGCGCTTTTTGCTTTCAACTCAACAACGACCGCATTCCCTCTGTGCTCTCCGTGCCTCTGTGTTTCAAAAATTGCATCCGCAGTTGCAACTTCCCGCTTAAGCCTCAAATTCATCTTCCATCTGCTTCACCTTATCAACGCGTCGCGCATGGCGTCCACCTTCGAACTCCGTCTCCAGCCAAAGAGTAACCAGCTCTTTAACGGCAGCCTCTTCAAACGAATCGCCAGGAATGCAAAGCACATTCGCATCATTGTGCTGACGGCTCAGGCGCGCCTGGTCGATGTTGTTGCAAACTGCGGCGCGAATGCCTTTGACTTTGTTGGCCGCAATCGACATTCCGATGCCGGTGCCGCAAATCAGAATGCCACGATCCGTATCGCCTGACGCAACGGCGTGGCCAACAACTTTCGCGATGTCCGGATAATCGCAGGAGTCGGTCGAATTCGTGCCCAGATCAATAGCGGTGTGACCGCACTGTTCAGCAATGTTCAGGACCATTCGCTTTTGTTCGAGACCGCGATGGTCGGTTCCAACGGAGATTTTCATTCGAGAGAAACCGGTCTTGCGAAGCCGGCTATGATTCAGTGCGGAATTGTTGAAAGTCTATTTTATCCACCCACTGCCGAAGACAACCTTCAATTTGCTCGGCACAAGCCTGATAGACAGGAATTGGGCTGCCAATTGGATCCGCGATGTCGCCGCCATCGGAACGCATCGTTCGAACGCGAGATTCCAACGTCGGCCATTGGGAAACGATCGCCCGTCGATGGCCATTGGTCATCGTCAGAACCAAATCTGCGAAATTCGCCAATCGGGCAGTAACGGGACGGCTCTGATGCTCGGAAATATCCATGCCGAATCCTTCCATGACGGTTACCGACTGCATTGCAGCAGGAGCACCCGGACCAGCGGCGATTCCGCCTGACACGATCGTGATACCTCGATTCTCCAATTCGCTAATCTCACAACCGACTTTTCCGGCAACCAGCTTCTTGAAGATCGCTTCACCCATTGGACTGCGACAAGTATTGCCTGTGCAAACGACAACGCCAATGAAGCCGCCAAGCTGATCGATTGTCGCCCTGTCGACGACTCCCTCACGCAGAACGCGAACTGATTCCCCGTCGACTTGGACCACTGTCGACGGAGCACCAAAATGCGTCTTGCCAGCCTTGATAATCAAATCAACATGACCGTCGAGTTGTTCCAATCCGGAATCATCCGTTGCAGGCGGTTGGCCCGCGAAGTTAGCACTCGTCAGAGCAAGCGGTCCTGCGATTAAGCTTAGAACTTGCTCCAACAGCTCATCAGGCGAAACACGAATCCCGATCGTCCCTGCGGGAGTCACCGCTTTTTGAACTTCAGGATCCAATTGAAAAACAGCGCTGTCTTGATGACTGTTTGGCAGCACCAACGTCACAGGGCCGGGCCAAACGCGACGAGAAAGTCTCAACGCCAATGGCGACATGTCGGGCACATAGTCCTTGCACTCATCACCGCTGCGAATTGCCAACGCGAACGGCTTGTCGCCGTCGCGAGCCTTGAGTTCGCGGAGCCGCTCAACGGCTGCAGGTTGCAGAGCACTCGCGGCGATTCCATAAACAGTTTCCGTCGGCAACGCGACCAATTTCCCGTTGCAGAGATATTCCACAATCCGATGCACGACATCGCGAGGATCTTCTACCTTTTGTAGATCAATGACCTCAGTTGCCATGAAGGACTCGCAGATATCGGGAAGAATTTGTGTTAAACTGTTGGAAACTGCGACGCACAGGATCAATCAAAACATGATTTGCAGCCCATCAATAATATCTGCTGCCATGGATGATGGTCAAGCCTTTGATGACAATCACCATCCTTGCCTTCCCAACCGGAAAACTTTGTGGCTTTCCGTGTTGACACTTGCGTTCACGTTCTTTGCTGGTTGCACACCACCACCTGTCGACTCGGTCGCCAAAGTTTGGGGACGCAAAGGCCTCGACGACGGACGCTTCATCAAGCCACGTGCGATCGTAATCGACGATTCAGATCAGCTGCACATTATCGACATGACCAGCCGCATTCAGGTGTTTGATCGGCTTGGACAGTTGAAGAACTTTTGGAAAACCCCCGAATGCGTCAACGGCAAGCCATGCGGGATCAGCATTTTGCATGACGGGCGCATCGCGATTCCAGACACGCATTACTTCCGCGTTCTGTTTTACACTCCCGAAGGCGAACTACTATCTGACCAAACGATCGGCGGCAAGAATGGACGCGGCGAAGGCGAATTTGGTTTCCTGACCGATGTCGTCGAAGACTCCAAGCACAATCTTTACGTCTCGGAGTACGGCGACTTTGACCGCATCCAAAAGTTTTCGCCAGACGGAAAGTACATCTGCTCTTTAGGCGCCCATGGTACTGAGGATGGTGAATTTTTGCGTCCGCAGGGGATGGCGATCGACGACAAAGATCAGCTTTGGGTGGCCGATGCGTGCAATCATCGCATCCAAGTATTCGACGCCACGACCGAACCGCCCGCGTTCAAATTCAGTTTCGGCAGCTCAGGTTCGGGCATCGGAGAATTGAGTTATCCGTACAATCTCCAATTTGGCGGCGACGGATTTCTCTACGTTTGCGAATTCGGCAATCATCGTTTGCAAAAGTTTGACCTAGCCGGAAAGTCTCACGGAATCTGGGGCGGACCGGGTCGAGATCCGGGACAGTTGCATCAGCCTTGGGGAATGACACTGGACTCACAAGGATTCTTTCACGTGATCGATTCTTACAACCACCGAGTGCAACGATTCAAGGGCGTTGCTAAACCGGGGGAGCCGGCTCCGGATTGCTGGACAACGGAACTGTAGAATCCCCATTCATCGCGGGGACTGCCGTTGCCAAATGCGACATCACACCAACCGCAACTTCACGGCAACTCCACGTCCCTTTGGCCGGAACTCTGTCCAGCAGATTTTTTGCCAGACCACAAACCAAACCGGACCATTGCGTTTCACTGTTGGCTCGCTGGGCAAGTGCGACTAAAGCGGAATCGATGCTCCAATCCAACGGACCAAGCGTGATATCAGCAACTTGAGAATCTGCGATAGAAACTTCCTGATTCATTTCAACACACGTCGCAATCTGAGCCGCTGCAAGTTGGACTCGGCGCAACCACGTCGCAGAATCAAAATCTCCTTCGATCGCAGGCGGATGAACCATCAGTGCCAACAGCTTTGGAATCTGATCAAGCGTAAAGTCCTTTGAACGCTTTCGGGCTCGGGTCCAGCTGTCGTCACAATCGCGACTCTGCAACGCGAGTTCGCTGCACATCGTGCCGATGCCAACCGAGGGCTTGGCAACCGTCGGGCGGGGTTTTCCGAAACGGAACTTCCACAATGGATTGGATGCGGTCGACTTTCGAGGATCCGGAGACGGAACGGAATCAGCGACCCTGGTGAACTTCAGCTTGCTGTTCGCCTGATCCAACATCAACTGAATCGCCAGCCCAACGGACGGTGCTTCGATCGTATCAACTTTGAAAACGATTTGCCCGATCGAAGCGTCACTTTCGATGACCGATCGCACTTCGCCCAATGCCTTCACGGTTGCATCGCTGGCCATCGGAAACAGAGTCTCGGCTGCCTGGGCCTTCCCCCACCCAAAAGGTTTTTCTTTCCACGGCATGATCAGTCCCAATCAAACTCGGACGAATCAGAATCGACAGTTGTGACCGGACAGTCGCACGAATTCCCGGCTCGAATCGCTTCCAAATGATGGTTTGCAATCTCCGCCTCCACATCCCAAGGGCTCAGCATCGAGATGGCTTTCTGTAGATACTTTTTAGCCGACGGATGCCCACTGTGCATCAGAACAACTCCAAGTGCAGCCAACCCATGAGAATAGCGTTCTCGATTCCCAGCTTTTTTTGCCACGCCGGCCGCCAAACGCAATACTCGCTCAGCGTTTTCAGCCATCCCCAACTGTGAGAAAAATTTTCCAAAATCCAACAGTCCATCGATGCGAAGTTCCGTTAGCTCGTAGCGTTTGGATTTTCGCAACACTTGCTTGTACAGCCGGCACGCTTTCCGATTCATTTTTCGCTGCGTGTATTCAATTGCCAATTCGAGCGCAACTTCGACGGCGAGTTGTTTGTTTCCGTCTGCTTTGAGGCCTTCTATTTGAGCAATTAATTCTTCGACTTTCTCGTCGGAGCTGATGCCTTCGTCGGCGCCGCTGCCTTCGTCAAGCTGATGGAGATAGTTATGTTCTTCGCCAATCCAATTGGATAGAAATTCTTTGACGTCTGACAGCATTCTGAACGACGCATCGCTGTGTGACTTCTGATGCAACCGCGTCGCCTCAAAAACGAGACTGTCTGATAAAGATTTTGGCAAGTCGTCGAGACTCGAAAACAGACTCCCATCAACTCCAATTGCGTGACGGATGGTAGAGAGCAATGGCAAGGCTGCCGCAATCTGGGCGTCTCCCGTCATCCAGTATTGATCAACCGCAAGTTCCGCTTCCCGAGAGGCAGCATCGAAACTGTTCTGTTGCAACAGCTCCTCCGCGGAATTCAAATGTGACTGCAATTGCTCTGCAATCATGAATCTTCCTCAAATGAAACTAAACTTGATGTGTGGATACAATAACAAACCCCAAGTAACCGAGGTATGTGACACTGCGGTTTGAGCAAGTTTAATCAAGTTTAGCCTGATTCTTTCCCTGCCTCCCTAAGTGTCAGAGGTCCTCCGAACGTTCTCAACGCCGTCACAACGGTTGAAAAATGAATATCAACGATGTCGGTCACGTCGTTCGCATATCCGCCGGCCATTGAAACAGCGACCGGGACATTTTGGGATTTACAGTACTCGAACACGCGGGCATCGCGACGCCGCAAACCTTCCTTGCTGACCTTGAGTTGCCCCAACCGATCGCCTTCGAATGGGTCTGCTCCGGCGAGATAAAAGATCACATCAGGGTTGAAGGCACCGAACGCCATTTCGATTCCTTCAGACGTAGCAGCCAGATAAGGATCGTCATCGGTCCCCGGCGGAAGGTTGATGTCAATGTTCCCATCCGTTTTCTTGAATGGAAAGTTTGACTCGCATTGAACGGACAACGTAAAAATCGAGTCATCATCTGCCGCGATCGCCGCCGTCCCATTTCCTTGATGGACATCACAGTCGATCACCATGGCTCGCTCAATCAAGCCTTCCTGTTGAAGAACTCTCGCTGCAACGCAGGCATCATTGAAAACGCAAAACCCTTGTCCGCGATCGGCAAAAGCATGATGTGTCCCACCGGCCAAATTGAATGCAACTCCATCGGACAACGCAGCCTTCGCCGCTGCGATCGTAGCACCAGTCGATCGTCTGGAACGTTCGACCATCTTCAACGACCAAGGAAATCCGATCCGGCGCTGTTCGAGCTGACTCAGCCCGCCGAATTTGACTCGATCAAGATAAACTCGCGTATGCGCCAACAGAATTTGCTGATCGGTCGCCGCCGGAGGAAGCAGCAGTTCGGCTCCGTGATCGACCAACTCATTCGCGATCCGTTCACGAAGCAAAGTGTACTTCGACATCGGAAACCGATGGCCACCGGGCAACGGAAGCTCAAAGACATCGGAATAGAACAGCTTCATGGGCGTGGAGGATTCCCTAGGAAAATTTGCGAACACCAATACAAGCCCGAAGCTCAAGGGCAAAGCACTTGAATACCTAACGCGAGTGGTCGCACTTTCAGATGTCGAATGTCTTACCGATACGCCCGGATGCAACCGACCACTCGCTTGCGCTCTTTGAAGTTGCACATTTGAGACAAGATTTCGCATTCTAATTGATAAAACACGTGAAAATTAAAAAAGCGAAGCGTTCCAATACAAGCCCGACGCGCAAGCGAGGAAGCAGGAAATCCTGGGAAATATCCGCTCGCTTGCGCTTCGGGCTTGTATTTGTGCAACTTCAAAACTTGTGCTTCGGGCTTGTATTGTGGCTTGTACTGTTAAAGGCTCAGTTCAACGACCGCGAACCATTCGTCAACTGCAACCTCGCGTCCGCCGATTCACGACTGACATCCGCCGTCACGCAGGCGGATGATTTCTCTGTTTCCCAAACGACGACTTGAGACAGTTTCAAATCGTAGCCCTTGATCGTCGCGATCAGCTTCGGGCCGATCTCTTGCATCAAATACCTCGCCATGTTTTCCGCCGTGGGATTGTAGGGCAGTTCATAAAGCCGATGAGGCGTCACCATTTCAATCGCATCAATCGCGTTGCGGTCCTGATCCCAGAGAATGAAACCGTGATCCCAATTCTCATCGATCCAGCCCTTAAACAGCTTGTTGATGACCGCAAAATCGACAACACGCCCAAGCTCATCCACATCATTGCCGGTGACGTGAAACTCCACCAGATAATTGTGCCCGTGCAAGTTCGCACATTTGCCTTCGTGATTCAGTAGTCGATGGCCAGCACAAAAGCGGACCTGTCGCATAACCGTAATGCTCATTAAGTTCTCAGTTCGAGATTGGTTCAGGATTGGAGTTTTTTGTTTTCAGCGTGACGAGTCGCATCACGCTTCGTTTTCTTCAGCAAGTTTTCGTGGAAGGCTTCCGTCAAGTCGACGCCCGTTTGATTCGCCAGGCAAATCAGCACAAACAACACATCGGCAAATTCATCCTTCAGCGACACGGTTTTGTCCGAGTCCTTAAAACTCTGTTCGCCGTAGGTCCGCGAGATAATTCGAGCCACCTCGCCGACTTCTTCGACCAGCTGAGCCAAATTGGTTAGCTCCGAAAAGTATCGAACGCCGACTTCGTTGATCCATTGGTCGACTCTATCCTGAGCCTGCCGCAAGGTGAGAGGTTCGGCGGATTCACTCGCAGTTTGGTTCGCAGTTCGGTCTGTCTCGGACACAAAATCTTTCGTGCTGCTAAAAGTTGGAGGCTCGATTATATTGTCGTTCTCACCGTTTTCCATGCCAAAACTCAACTCGCTTAAACATGCCTGATACGAAGAAGATCGTCACTTGCTTCCCGATTACGCCCGAGCAAGTTGAAACCTTGCGGCGAACGGCCTCTCCGGAGTTCGAAGTTCTCGAAGCCAGCCATGACTCGATCCCGGAAGATATATTCGAAGCAGACATCTTCTTTGGACACGCCAAAGGCAAGCCGGTGGACTGGGCGAAGGTTGTCGATCACGGCAAGTTAAAATGGATTCAGTCCTCAGCCGCGGGTCTCGATCACTGTCTCTCGCCGGAAGTTATCGCCTGCGATTCGATCATGGTCAGTGGCTGTAGCGGGCTGTTTGCACCGCAAGTCGCCGAGACTTCGATGGCGCTATTGATGGGTTTGTTGCGAAGCTTGCCTGTCTTCTTCGAAGCCAAAGCCAAGCGTGAATACGTTCGCCGTTTCACGGACGAAATCTTTGGGAAAACCATCGGCATCGTTGGCTTCGGCGGCAATGGCCAGCAAGTCGCCAAGACGCTCCGTCCGATGGCTGGAAAGATTTTGGCCACAGACAAGTTTCCTGACACGACGATCGCGTCCGGTTTTGAAGGATTGGCTACAAAAGTCTATTCCGATTCAGAGCTAAACGAGATGCTGCCGCAGTGCGATATGGTGATCGCGACGTTGCCGTTGAGCGATGAGAATGAGCAGTTGCTTTCTGACGATCAGTTTTCCCTGATGCCGAAGGGGAGCTATTTCATCAACGTTGGTCGAGGCAGCGTCGTCGACCAATCCGCGTTGATCCGTTCCCTCGAAAGCGGCCATCTCGCGGGCGCCGGCATCGACGTCGCCAACCCTGAACCGATCGAACCGGACAGCAAGCTCTGGGAGTTCTCCAACGTGATCATCACACCTCACATCGGTGCTCAGTCGATTCATCGCGTGCCACGCACGATCGATTTGTTTTGTCAGAATTTCCCCAAGTTTGTTGCTGGTGAAACGTTGATCAACCTCGTCGACAAGCAGCTTGGTTTCCCTCGTCCCGAACATCGCTTCGACATGCAGTTTTGAGATTTTGTTGCTTCTCGAGCCGAAGCGTCGTATAACAACCCCTTGGAGCTGACAGCACAAAAGTGCCAGCAGCTATTTCGTATTTTTCGACACATTGTCGTACATAATTCCGTTGGGCGACCCAGTTGATCGTTGACACAAACGCTCATGCTCACCGCAAACTGCGGAACGTTGCCAAGTTCAAACCGCTTGGGTTGCGCCACGTTGCTCCCGTTGACGTCGCCTACTCGCTCGACGGGTTGCCGCTGAGCGATGGTGAATCCGTCCTTGGCGTTTACGAAAATGCCGACGATTCACTAGATGACGCAATCGTTTTCACAGACCGACGCTGCCACGTCTACGTGGCAAGCGTGTGCCAATCGTTCGCCTACTCAGACATCAATCGCGTGACATACGGCAAATTCACTGCTGGCGCGGTCGAGGCTCTCGTAATTGTTGAATTCAACGACGGTTCAGCGTTTCAATTTCACGTCAGCGGATTCGCCGTACACGATCACGGCGCCAAAACCTTTGATTCGTACGATGTTGGCATGTTTCTTGAAGCTGCATCCAGCGCGTAGGGTCGCCTAACTACTTAGGATTTGGGGTTCAGTGAGCTTGCGAACCTGACTTCAAATCCATGTTCGAGGCGAGCCGCGGAGTAGAGTTGGCGTTGGGCAAACGCGGGGCGGACTCTAGTGGTTTTGCTCTGCGAGGAGGCTTGCCTGGGAGAAGAAGCACAGCTCCAAGACGAAACGCTGCG
>CALLUY010000095.1 GCA_938010615.1 uncultured Pirellulaceae bacterium
ACTTGGGCGATCAGAATGCTTTCGAACCCGCCCGCTTTCGGTTCGGAGAACCGAGTGTCGCCCAGCTCTCCGAGCTGGTAGCGAGCTGGGGTGATGCGTTTTCTATCAAACGCAGCTCCGGCGATGGTCGAACGCCTCAATCGGCCCGCCTTCGGTTCGGAGACCCGAGCGTCGCCCAGCTCTCCGAGCTGGTAGCGAGCTGGTAGTGAGCCGGGGGATACGCTTTGCATCAAACGCAGCTCCGGCGATGGTTGAATGCCTCAATCGGCCCGCCTTCGGTTCTGAGACCCGAGCGACATTTTTAGAATCGGTCGGAAGCATCCTCCCATTCGCGACAATCCGGCTCACAAATACGTTAATCTCGGTACTTGCCCTGTGTTTCAGGGTTTGACCATGAAGAGGGGCGGTTCTAAAATAGTGTAACGGCACTTACGCCTGAAATTTGTTGGGTAGAGATCAAATGTTTGCAGAAAATTTTAGCGGTGTAATTCTCACTGGCTTTGGAACTTGGGAGATCGCCATTGTCGCTGGCGTTTTCGTTCTCCTGTTCGGCAGTGCGAAACTTCCAAAGCTGTTCAACAACATGGGACGCAGCGTCAACGAGTTCAAAGCTGGCATGAGCACAAAGCCAGAAGCTTTGGAAGACGATTCCAAAGAACAAGCCGAAGAAAAAGAAACGGCTGACGTTTAGTCCCGCGTGTTTTCTGGCGGCATTGGTTACAGTGATCCTGTTCTGCTGATCGTCGCCGTCATTGTTCTTGTGTTACTACCTTCTTTCTTGAATCGTTGATTAGATGTTTGGTGGAATCGGCTACGCTGAAATGATGCTGATCGCTGGCGTTGCCGTGCTTCTCTTTGGCAGTAAATTGCCCGAAGTCGCTCGCTCCGTTGGTCAGTCTTACACGCAGTTTCGCAGAGGCCTGAACGATATTCAAACTTCGATCAAAGACGAGCTAGACAAAGAGATCGACGAAGTCAAAAAGATTCCTCATGAGCTTGAAAAGGCTTACGACGAAATCGAAAATGAAGACGAAGGCGATGCTGGACCGAGCTTCGACCCGCCCGAGGGTGTCTAGCTAAAACGCAAAACCATTCGCTCTCACTTCGGGACCGCATTGCGAAGATAGTCGCCTTTCGCTCCGCGAAAATGTGTTAGACGCTACTTTCGCGGAGCGAAAGGCGACAATGGCGCAACATCAAAACTTGCGCTCCGGGCTTGTGTTGAAGACCACTCGCTTGCGCTTCGGGCTTGTATTATATTGACGGCGACGGGGATGAGCGATGAAGGTAGCAGCAAGCTGAATTGTCGGTCAAAATTTGAAAACGAAAAAAGATATCGCCAAAGAAGTCGCCGAGGCGCTGGATATTCCCCAGACGCTGGCCAAGGAAGCGGTGCAGAAAACGCTTGACGCTATCATCCGCGGGCTCGTCACCGAAGGTCGAATCGAATTGCGGAAGTTCGGTGTCTTCGAAGTTAAAGATCGAGCCGCCAAAAAAGCACGTAATCCAAACACCGGCGAATCGATCATGCTGCCGGCAAAGAAAGTCGTAACTTTCAAAGCCGGCACCGAAATGGAAGCAAACGTAAAACGGCTTTTTGCAAAAACGCTCAGCGAAGCTCGTGAAGAAGGGCTCGAACGTGAGCGGCGTAATAAAGAAGAAAAATAGTTCAGTCCGTCTAACACTTTGGGTTCAGAAACAACCGTGAAGAAAAAAGAAACCCCTGTCACTGGCATCATCATTATCATTGCCGTGGTTTTGCTTGGGCTGTTCGTCGCCGTCACTCGGCTCACTGGCGTCTTCGAAGCTAAAAATCAGCAGGCTGCCAACGCAGCAGCGGCCAATGAAATACTCAACGCCGCTCATATTTTGATTTGTCATAGCGACGAAAAGTACGACCGGACTCGAGATGAAGCGATCAGCCTTGCGATGCAAATTAGCATGGATGTAAGAGCAAATCCTGACACCTTCGGCGAGCTGGCGGAGAAGTATTCTGATGGCCCTTCGAAGTCAAAAGGAGGCAAGTTGGGGAATTTTACTCCTGACAAGATGGTCGCACCATTTTCCGAAGCCGTGCAGAAACTCAAGATTGGAGAAGTCAGTGATCCCGTAGCAACTGACTTTGGCTATCATGTGATACTTCGCCTAGAGCCCAACTAGCAGGCTGTTACTGCTCAGCGAATAGAGTCTTCCAGTTAGCCCGTAGGACGATCATGCCCAATAATTTTCTTCGCAATCTCCCTTCCGTCAATCAACTACTCGAAAGCCCTCAGCTTAAGAAGATGGTTGAGAACATCAATCATGGTGTGGTCGCAGAAGGCGTCCGGACTTTCTTGGATGACTTGCGGACACAGGTTGTTGACGCTGCGGGTGAAGTGCCGATCCCGACGCCGACTGAGATGGCCGACAAGATTGCGGATTGGTTGAGTAATGAAGAGCGGCCGTATCTACGTCGCGTCATCAACGGTACGGGAATCGTGCTTCATACAGGTTTAGGCAGAGCACCCATCGCAACCGAAGCGTTGGCGGCCGTCAACGAAATTTCCAAAGGCTACGCAAGCGTTGAGATCAGTCTCGCGACCGGCGATCGCGGTCAGCGAGTCAAAGCGGTCGAGCGTTTGATTTGCGAGCTCACTGGAGCCGAAGCAGCGGTGGTCACCAATAACAACGCGGCGGCAACGATGTTGACGCTTTCAGCGATGGCCGCTGGCAAAGAAGTCATCGTTTCCCGCGGACAGCTGATTGAAATCGGTGGCAGCTACCGTTTGCCGGACGTGATGGAGTGCAGCGGAGCAAAACTTAAAGAAGTTGGAACGACGAATAAAACGCATCTTGAAGACTACGAAAAAGCAATCGATCCAGAGCTGACAGGCGCGTTGCTTAAAGTTCACCCGAGCAATTTCGAGGTGGTTGGATTTACGAAAACGATTTCAACCAAAGAACTTTCGAAACTCGCTGCGAAACATGATTTGCCTTTGATCGACGACATTGGTTCTGGAGCGTTGTTGGATTACGCTCAATTTGGTTTGCAAAATGAACCTGTCGCAGCGGACAGTATTCGCGACGGTGCTGATCTGATTTTGTTCAGTGGCGACAAGCTGATCGGAGGACCCCAATGTGGGATCATCGCCGGCAAAAAGAAATACGTCGATCGCATTCTGAAAGATCCGTTGATGCGAGCGATGCGAGTCGGCAAAATGACGCTCGCGGCGTTGCATACGACGCTCAGTCTCTATCGCGACGAAGAGCAGGCCAAGCAATCGATTCCACTGCTTCGTATGCTGTCGATGCCGGTCGAGAACCTGAAACTTCGAGCCGAAAAACTCTCGTCGCTACTGTCGGCCGTTTCTTGCGTCGAGTCGTGCGAAGCGATCGAGGAAGAAGCAATGCTTGGCGGTGGAAGTTTGCCGGCACAGAAGATTCCGACTTGGTGTGTTTCAATTTCTCCCGTTGGATCCGTCGACACGTTCACCGCGAATTTGCGTGCTGGCGCTCCGGCGATTCTTGGCCGAGTGCAGAAAGGGAAATTGCTTTTGGATATGCGGACGATTTCGCCAGCAGAGGATCTCGATGTCCTGAAAGTGTTTGAGGCCTTAGAGGCCTAGCATCAACCTCCCAGCGAGTATTTCAAACGCAAAGTAGCACGACTCTCCGAGTCGTTTGGGACGGCAAAATACGACTCGGAGAGTCGAGCTACTGTCGGCGATCCGCGTTCTGAAATGCCCTCAAATGTTTCACCCACTGAATGTTTGTGGACGGCAACATCATGTGAAGCTTTCCGAAAGCTTCGAGACTAAACGTCGTCTTCGAGTTGTTGCATTTCTTCGATTTCCAGCAGCTCATCGATCCAAACGCGAATGTCCTGATCGTACTCGGTAGCGAGGTCAGCTTTGATCAGCTGACGGTGGAAAGCAGAGGCTCCATCGTCGAAATATTCAGCCGCTTCGGCGCTTTGATATCTCGCTTCTGGGTCAGGGTCCGTGAGCCCGCGACAGAATGCCATCAGCAAGTCGTTGTCGGCAACGTCTTCAGGAAGCCGGTCCTGCAGATTTTCCCACATGTTTTCTTTGGCGTGGATTAACTGGTCCAAGTTTTTTGCATCTGCAAATAGCTGCTTGCCTGCGATCAACTCCAGTAAAACATATCCTACGCTGGCAAGGTCTGACAAAGGTGTGCAATCGCCACCAAGCAACACTTCGACCGAAGCATAGGTCGGTGTGCAAGTTCTGCGACTCATCGGATTGTCCCGCTCAAATGCAGATCCCATGTCGATCATTTTCGCATGACCGCTTCGCTTGAGCATGATGTTCGCGGGCTTTACGTCGCCGTGGACAATGCCGTTACGATGCATGGCCGCCAACCCTTCCAAGCACTCGCGGACAATGGCGACTGCTACGCCGGGCCGGAATCTTGGCTGGTCTTCGCCGTACGTTATCAGAACATCATTGATGTAGTCCCAACGTTTTTTGCTGAAACGATCCTTCACGATGCCAAACATCTTTGGCGTCATCAGTCGGCGCAAGTCAAAGCCCTCGACCCATTCCATGACCATCATTCGAATGCGATCACGGTCGAGGAAGTTGTAGACCTGCAAAAGGTTTTCATGTTGGATGCGGGCAACGCGAGCCGCGACTCGAGCCATCCGAGCCATGTCATCGTCGTAGACTGCTGGACTTGGATATCGCTCAGGAGAAAAAACTTTGATCGCGACGGGCAATGTAAAGTCATCCGCACCGCGACGCTCTGTCAAATAGACAACGCCCTGCCCTCCACGACCAAGCTCTTTGATTAAGCGCAGGTGAGTCGTCCAGCTGTGGCGGTTTGTCGCCAGAAGGTCATCGTAGTGGCGAATCAATTCAGCGCATTGGGGGGCCGGCGGATCTCCGGAGTGCGAAACCGTTGCAGCAAGGTCATCGGCTTCGCCGGTCTGCAGAAATATGTCTTGATGTTTGTTCATTTGAAAGTGCGATCCGTCGCAGAAGCTGTGGGTGTTTGGTGGGAGTCAATATTATTTCCCCTGAGCCAAAACGGTCCATAGCGGTTCGGCCTAGAAGTGGGATTGCATGAAAAAACGGCTCCAATTGGAGCCGTTTCGTCCAGTTTTCTGTAGACCAGCCTATCTCAAGCAGACAAACACGAGTCTGCAGCCAGGCTCGCCTACGTACTAATCATTCTTGACTTCGAATTCAGCGTCGATCGCGTCGTCTTCTGCCGGTGCGGAAGCCGTTTCTTCCTCACCAGTGGCTTCCGCAGAACCCTCAGTGGTTCCTGTATTTTCACCAGCACCGTCGTACATCGCTTTGCTCAACGCGTGAGACGCCTGTTCGAGCTCCTTGACCGCTGCTTTGATTGCATCGACGTCGTCTTCTTTTGCGACTTCACGAACTTTTTCGATCGCTGTTGTTAACGGAGCCTTGTCGTCATCGGAAAGCTTGTCGGTGTGTTCCGACATCATCTTTTCCATCTGATAACACATCGACTCGCCTTCGTTGCGTGCCGTGACAAGTTCGTACTGCATTCGATCTTCGTCAGCGTTCGCTTCGGCATCGGCTTTCATTTTTTCGATCTCTTCGTCCGAAAGTCCAGACGATTGCTTGATCTCGACGTTGGCTTCGACGCCCGTTCCAAGGTCCTTTGCGGAGACGTTGAGGATTCCGTTTTGGTCGATGTCAAATTTGACTTCGACTTGAGGTACGCCACGTGGAGCCGGAGGAATTCCTGTCAAATCGAACTTGTCGAGCAAACGATTGTTGCTGGCCATCTTTCGTTCGCCTTGGTAGACCTGAATGGTCACCGCGGTTTGATTGTCGGCAGCGGTGCTAAAGACTTGCTTCTTTTCAGTCGGAACCGTCGTGTTGCGCTCAACCAGCGCGGTCAAAACGCCGCCTTCGGTTTCGATGCCCAACGTCAATGGAGTCACGTCCAACAGGAGCACGTCTTTGCGATCGCCAGCCAAGACGGAGCCCTGAACGGCAGCACCCAACGCGACCACTTCGTCAGGATTCACACCTTTGTGAGGATCTTTGCCGAAGACGCCTTTGACCATCGCTTGAACTTTAGGAACTCGAGTCGATCCACCGACCAAAACGATCTCATCAATGTCGCTGGCGGACAACTTCGCATCCTTAAGGGCTTGCTCAAGTGGAACTTTACAACGCTCAACTAAACCGTCAATCAGTTCTTCGAATTTGGCTCGTGTGATGTCCATCTGAAGGTGCTTCGGGCCGCTTGCGTCGGCCGTGATGAACGGCAAGTTGATCGAAGATTGCTGAGCCGTTGAAAGTTCTTTCTTTGCGTTTTCGCAACCTTCCTGAAGACGTTGGAGAGCCATCGTGTCGGAACGAAGGTCAACGCCGGTGTCCTTTTTGAATTCGTCTGCAACGTAGTTGATCAAGACGTCATCGAAATCGTCACCACCAAGATGCGTGTCGCCGCTGGTGCTGATTACTTCGAAGACTTTCATGCCGTCATCGTCGTTGAGTTCCAGCACGGAAACGTCGAACGTTCCACCACCAAGGTCAAAGACGACGATCTTCTGCTCGTTTTGGGCTTTGTCCAAACCGTAAGCGATCGCAGCAGCAGTGGGCTCGTTGATGATACGTGCAACTTCAAGGCCAGCAATCTCGCCGGCGTCTTTCGTGGCCTGACGCTGGGCGTCGTTGAAGTAAGCCGGAACGGTCACGACGGCTTTGTTGACTTTGTGACCAAGGTAAGACTCAGCAGCTTCTTTCAGCTTGCGAAGCGTCTTGGCGGAGATCTCTTGATGCGTGTACTCTTTGCCGTCGATCTCAATTTTGACGTACTCGTCAGCGCCGCCTTTGACTTCGTAAGGCACCATTTTCTCTTCGCCGCTAACTTCGTTATGACGACGACCCATGAAACGCTTGACCGAGTACACGGTGCGGTGTGGGTTGGTGACACGCTGGTTACGTGCTGGAGCACCGACGAGTGTTTCGCCGCTGTCCGAAAACGCGATGACGCTTGGTGTGGTGCGGGCACCTTCCTGGTTGGCGATAACGACTGGTTCGTTGCCTTCCATCACAGCGACTACCGAGTTAGTCGTGCCGAGGTCGATTCCGATGATTTTTTCACCCTGAGCCATGATTGCTCTCCTGCAAAATTTCCTGTTGGTATCTGTCGCCGGTTGGGGCGATATTTGGTTTGGTAAGACGCGTAGTTTGGCTCATTGGCAGTCAAATCCGCGGCTACGCCACCAAAAGCAAACCTCGTGCCGAAGCTGTGAATTTATTTTGAGGGCAGTTTTCCCAATGTTTTGAGTCGATCTAGCCGCCTGGTGTCAATTTGTCAGAATGTCAAAGTAGCCAATTGGGCCTTCCTTTTGAAAAAGAACATTTTTCGGGAATCAAACTGCTCCAATTGGTACTTCCTTGAAAACACACGATTTCTGCCGAATCTGATGCCAGACGATCCCGATCCCAGAGAGCTCTTTGAGTCTTGCGTAGAAACCTGCGCCGATTCGATCTATCGGGTCGCTTGGCGGCTGACGGGAAATGCGACCAGGGCCGAGGATTTGGTTCAGGAAACATTCTCGCAAGCTTGGGAGAAGATCGATTCGCTGCGAGATCCAGCAAAGATGCGTAGTTGGATGTTTGCGATTTTGAGAAACCAGAACTTGAAAGCGATTCGAAAAAAGAAACCAGTCGCCTCACCTGACGTTGATGCGATCGTGGATCACCGAGTCAATAAGCCGGAAGAAAATGAGACCGTCGATATCGTTCAACGAGCCCTTGAGCAACTTGATGAGGATCAGCGATTGCCGATCTTCCTGGTTTCGATGGAAGGTATGTCGGTCGACGAGGCCTGCGAGATTTTGGATGTTCCGCGAGGAACAGTACTCTCCCGGATGCACCGTGGTCGCAAACGACTGAAAGAAATTATTGAAAAAGAGAACGCTGTTTAGTTGAAAATTAAGTGCCAATCGACGACGAACAATTAGATGACCTACTTCGCGACGTGAGCGTGCCTCACGATCTCAAGGCAACCTTATTGCAGATTCCGGATCGAGAGTCTGAGGCTGTGAGTGTTGCGCGACGTTCCAATTCAGGATTTGCGTTCTTGGGTTTGTTGGCTGCGATTGCAGCAGCGGTTCTTCTGTTCGTAAACCTGCCGTCGGCACCTTTGGATGTCGACGAAAACGTGTCCGTTGCAATAAGTGATGAAGAAGAAATCGAAGAACTGGAAGGTTTGCTGGCTCAGTTGGAGGAAGAACGTTACTCAATCGAGCTGCTTGCCAAAGCTCAAGAGCTGGAGCGTTCACGTCTTGAACTTTTGAAGGAAGGGCCTCATTTAGAATTGAAGGAATCTCTTGCCCTCGCGATGAGCCTTTCGTGGGAGTCATCGCTTGATCGAGGAGCGAGTATCGAATCAGTGAGATCAGAATTGGAATACGTGGCCAGCACTTTTCCGGGCACTCGAGGTGCCGAGATTGCGCGAAACATTTTGCAAACGAATTAAATTGTTAAACAGACATCGGAGATCAAATGAAAATTCATCTTAACTTGGCAATCGCGGCGGGGCTCTTGCTTGCCTTTGCGTGTCCAGCTTTTGTTGCGGCTCAAGCGGCGGGAAATAGCCCACCTGCCACGCAGCCACAGAGCATCGCGCCGGCGCCGCGAAAAGTATCGCTCCAAGTGATTGAAAAAGCGATCAATGATTCAAAACGCGAGATGGAGTTGGCAGACAATAGCATCAGGGATCAACTCAAGGCTCTTGAAAAAAGATCCGTCTCTGATGTCGCGTTTGAAGACGTGTTCCGCATGCTGCATCTTCAAAAAGCTGAGTTGATGATCGAAGTCGAAGGTTTAAATGCTCGATTGGAGTTGCTCAAACGTGAAGCGGAAAAGGCGACTAGCGGAGTGAAGGAATCGTCGTCCTTAAGTTTTGAACGACAGGTTCTCGAGAGGCAGGTAGATATTTTGAAGAAGCAGATCAATCCGATCAGGAAGCTCCACGAAAAAGGGTCCAAAAGCGCAAGAGATCTCCTCGAAATTGAACAAAAGTATGTTGCAGCCGAGTTGCAACTAAGTGAATTAAATGCTCGCTCTAAGAAAGCGTCCCCCGGTCTCGTTGAGGAGATGTTCAAAACTTCGCTTGAGATCGCTGAAAAGAAGGCTCGCCAGAAGACTGTGCAGAGCATGCTGCAAAACTACGAAGACTCTCGAAGTGGTTTTTCAAAGTTGGAAGATCTCAGAAGAACTCGAAGCTCTCTTGAGTCTCGTCGCGAAGAACTGATGCGTGAGATGTGGAAGATCGGCGCCCAAGGCGCTGATTTTTAAAGCAGTCCTTTGCAAGGCCTCTTTTCGGATCAAAGTCCGGATCACTTTTCCGAATCGAATGCTCGCAATTCGCGACGCATGATTTTGTTCGATGCGGTTCGAGGCAGTTTCTCGATCGTTCGAATCGCAGAAATTCTGATCAAAGGATTCAACTGCTTGCGAATTTCGGCGTTGATCGCTTTGATTAACTCCTCGCAGTCAATTTCATTTTTCGAAACGACATAGGCCACCAGTTGATCTGGCCCCGTTCCATTTTCCGATACGGCGATCACGGCGGATTCATCAATGTCAGCCACGCTATTGATAATCGTTTCGATTTCGGCGGAGCCAACCTTGATGCCGCCGGGGTTCATCGTGTCATCCATCCGACCGCACGCGCGAAAGTATCCGCCAGGAAGTCTTTGCATTCGGTCGCCGTGGCGTCGAAGCGGAATTTCGCTGTCCGGGACATCGGCGTAATAGGTTTCGAAATGGTCTCGGTTGAGTAACTTTCGAGAAAGGCCAACCGATGGCGGCACAAGGTAGAGCTCACCTTCATCCGTTGGTTGCCCGTCGTCGTCAAGGATCACAAACCGATTGCCGACAGCGACGGTTGAGAACGTTGCCGGGACATTGGGCTGAAGCAGCGTGCTACTGAGATAGCCGCCGCCGATTTCGGTGCCGCCGCAATACTCGATGATCGGCCGAAACCCTGCCAACGCCGAAAGGTAAATCATGTCTTGTTCGTTGGATGCTTCGCCGGTTGAGCTGAAACATTTGATCGAAGACCAATCGAATGACTCCATGCATTTGGTTTGCTTCCAGTGACGAACCAGCGCTGGAACAACGCCCAGCATCGTCGTTTTAGCATCCTGCACGAATTTGCCGAACGCTTCTCCTGTTGGTGCATCTTCAAACAGTCCGATCGTCCCGCCGTTCATCAAGGTCGCGAAAATCAACCAAGGCCCCATCATCCAACCGAGGTTCGTTGGCCACACAACCACGTCTTCCGGTTTGATGTCGTGATGATAGTAGCCGTCGGCCGCGCACTTGATCGGTGTCGTCTGATCCCAAGGAATTGCTTTGGGGTCGCCGGTTGTCCCTGAGGAAAACAAAACGTTGATGATGTGTTCCGGTTCAGCGATGTAGGCTGCGGGCAGCGGATCCGCCGCTGGCCACTCGTGGCTGTCAGAAAATAGTGCAACCGTTTGCCCATCGGCTTCGCAAATGTCTTTCGCTGCAGAGACGTTCTTTCCCAAGGAGATCGTCTTGCCGGCTCGTTGATAGGCATCACAGTAGAACACGCCCTTGGCTTCACTGATTCGAAGTCGCTTTGCGATTTCACCAGCAGCAAACGAATCCGCAATCGAAACCGCTGCACAACCTGAATACAAAATGCCCAAGTAGATCACAACCGATTCCATATTCATCGGCATCACGATGGCGAGCCGATCTCCCGGTTCGAATCCGGCGGCTCGTATCCTTCCGGCGAAGATTTGAACTTTCTCCCGCAATTCCCCGTAGCTCAATTCGTTGATTCGGCCATCGGCAGCCGCGTACTTGATCGCAGGATTGTCCAACATGGCAGTCAACTCGCTCAGGCAAGCATTTGCAATGTTCAGCCGTGCGCCCGGAAACCACGTTGGCTCTCTTGGGTCTTCAAATTCGAGAGCCTCCTGCGGCTTTTCTTGAAACAGGTCGAACTGGTTGAAAGCAACCACGTCCCAAAATTCACCGGGCGAAGTTTGCCACCAGCGTTGAAGTGATTCAAAATCCTGATGGCCGGTTTGCTTCATCAGCGCACTGAGATTCGTGCTCGCAATCTCTTCGGTCGTCGGAATCCAGATCGGAGCCGGCCCATCTTTTTCAGCATCCCAGTCCGCAAACGTTTCAGCATGCAAAGCAACGCGCTCGTCGAGCGAGAGCGATTGAAGGTTGCTCCATTGGGAAACCTGCTGCCAGTTATTAATGATGGAAGAGTCGTTCATTGTGGTGCCGGCGGTCGGTCGAGTTCGAATCGGTCGGTTGTTTTTGTGTACGCTTTTCCGCCAAGTCGTCCGACGTTGTCGAGCTTTGCAGGATCAATGATGCCGTCGTTGATGATCGAGTCCGCGACATGCATCATTACGATTTCGCCAATCACGACGTTGGCTCCGGCAGGACCTGATGCTAATTCGATGTGCTGCAAAAGCTTGCATTCGAACTGCGCCAGCGAAGAGGCAACGCGTGGCGGCGCAATTTTCTCGGATGCATGCGTCTCGATTCCGAGTGCTTCGAATTCACTAACTTCCGACGCAAAGTCTGCGGACGAGTTGTTCATGATCTCTGCGTCGGCGGCAGAAACGACGTTGACGACGAACTCTTTCGTGTCGAGCACGTTCAGTAGCGAGTCCTTTTGGCTTCCGTCGCGACGATTGACGGGACAAAAAAGTACCGACGGCGGATTGGCACCGACGCCGTTGAAGAAACTGTAAGGCGCAAGATTCGTCACGCCGTCTTTGGAAATGCTCGACACCCACGCGATCGGCCGCGGAGTAATCAATTGCACCATCAACGTGTAAACGTCGCGGATGCCCATGTTGCCTGGATCAAATTGCATTTGGTTTTTTAGAGTGTTGGTTTCGAATGTAGTGAATGCATGATACTCGTACACGATGCTGCCTCGTACACGATGCTGCCAGCATCGTCCGACTCCAGCATCATCCGCTGCTGTCCGACGCTGGCAGCGTCGTGTACGGTTGGATTACGACCAATCGCCTTCTGGAGTGCCGTTGAATCGTTTCTTTAGGGCTTCCCAGCAATCAACGTAGTTGTCCTGAATCGGCGCTTCGTTGGCTGCGAACTCAGTAACCATTTGAGGGAATCGAGTTTCGAACATGAACGACATGGTGTTGTCCAGGTAGACCGGATCATCTGTCGAGTTGCTGGCCTTCATGAACGCATCGTTGTCTGGCCCGTGTGGCAGCATGCAATTGTGCAAACTGATTCCGCCCGGCACAAAACCTTCAGGTTTTGCGTCGTACTGGCCGTGGATGTTGCCCATTAGCTCCGACATGATGTTTTTGTGATACCACGGCGGACGAAAAGTGTTCTCCTGCGGCAGCCATCGCGGTGGGAAAATGACAAAGTCGATGTTCGCCGTCCCCTCTTCAGCTGTCGGTGCCGTCAGCACGGTAAAGATCGAAGGGTCGGGATGGTCAAATGTAATCGATCCAACCGCAGCGTAGTGCCGCAAGTCATACTTGTACGGCGCGTAGTTTCCGTGCCAGGCAACGACGTCCAGCGGTGAGTGATCGATTTCCGTTCGATGAAACTCGCCGCACCACTTTACCGTCACACCACAATCCGCATCGCGATCTTCGAACCACGCAACTGGCGTTTTGAAATCGCGTGGATTGGCTAAACAGTTGGCTCCAATCGGTCCCCGTCCGGGTAGCGTAAATTTGGCACCATAATTTTCACAGACGAATCCGCGAGCTTGATCATCGAGCAAATCGACCTTGAACATCATGCCTCGCGGCAAAACGCAAATCTCAAGCGGCTCCAAGTCGATCTTTCCGAACTCAGTGAAGATCGCCAGCCGCCCTTCTTGCGGCACGATCAATAGCTCAGCATCGGCGTTGTAGAAATATTCATCGCCCATGCTTGAGTTAGCCAAGTAAACATGCGATGCCATTCCAACATGCGTGCGAACATCGCCGGCAGTCGTCATCGATCGCATGCCCGTCACAAAAGTTACTTTGCTGTTTGGAAACGGCGCCGGGTCCCAGCGATATTGACCCAGCGAAACGACGTCGGGAATGATGTTGGGTCCGCTTTTCCAATACGGCATATCAATTTTTTCAAAACGGCCGACATGTTTGACTGACGGTCGAATGCGATACAACCACGAACGTTCCAGCGTTGCATGAGGGGCCGTAAACGGAGAACCGGAAAGCTGTTCTGCGTACAAACCGTAGGCACAGCGTCGCGGCGAATTTCTTCCGACAGGAAGGGCCTCTGGAAGCGCTTCGGTTTCAAAGTCGTTACCGAATCCAGGCATGTAGCCTTTGGCGGTAGCGGTTCCCGGCTGGCGATTAAAAGGCATTACTGATCTTGATTCGGTGAAATTGTATTTTTAAGCGTCCCGAGCTCTTCGATCGTCAGTTCGACGACATCGCCCGGCTTGAGCCATCCGTCCGTATTTTCGGGTCCCAGTTCAAGAATGCAACCGGTGCCAACGGTTCCACTGCCAAGTAATTCACCTTCGACAAGCGTCACGTCACGTGATGCATGAGCCACGATTTGCGGCCAAGAAAAATACATCGTGTTGGCATTTCCCTGACTAAGTACTTTTCCATTGACCGTTGCGGTCATCGAAAGGTCGATCTTGTCGTCGTTGGCAATGCGATGCCTTAGCGAGTCGACGCCGATCAGGTTTGGGCCGACAGAAGTCGCGAAATCTTTTCCTTTTGATGGTCCGAGCCCAACTGCCATTTGGTTACGTTGCAGATCGCGAGCACTAAAGTCGTTAACGATGGTGAACCCGGCGATGTGGTCCCATGCGTCTTCAACGGCAATGTTGCGCCCTGGTTTGCCGATCACGATGCCGAGTTCGAGTTCGTAGTCCAGTTCCGTGCAGCCTTGTGGCGCGGTGATGTTTGCTCCATCGTGAACCAATGATTGGGCGTTGGAAAAGTAGAACACGGGTTGATCGTACCACTGCGGGATCATCTCCAGTCCCCGTTTGCCGCGGCAAGTTTTCACGTGTTGTTCAAACGCGTAGAAATCGCGGAACGATACGAGCGAGATCGAGTTTTCTGTCGGTGGTTGTGGATCGGTTGGAAGATGAAGTTGCATTGGCGCCGTGGGTCAAAGAAATGGGTTGGTTGGGAGTTATTGCTAATTCAATTGCGGATGGCCAATACGAGCCCGAGGCGCAAGCGAGTGGTCTTTTCATGTTCGATAACCACTCGCCTGCGCTTCGGGCTTGCATTGCAATTGCTATTCCGACGGACCGTAGTCGCCTCGGGCCATCTCCTCCGCTTCGATCGATTCGAAAAGGGCTTTAAAGTTCCCTTCTCCGAAACCATCATCGCCCTTACGTTGAATGAACTCAAAGAAGATCGGACCAATCACGGTCTTGGAGAAAATTTGCAGCAGGATTTTGGTTTCGCCGCCATCAACAACTCCTTCCCCATCGATCAGGATTCCGTGCTTCTTCATCCGGTCGATTGGCTCATCGTGTCCGACAACGCGATCGTGAGACATTGTATAGTACGTATCCGGCGGGCCAGGCATGAATTTCACACCCTGCTCCGCAATCTTGTCGACCGAAGAATAAATATCTTTCGCGCCGACGGCGATGTGTTGGATGCCTTCGCCGGCGTATTTCTTCAGGTAGTTTACGATCTGACCGGTTTCTCCGCGGTCCTCGTTGATTGGAATGCGTATCCGGTTGCAGGCCGAAGTCAGAGCACGACTGAACAGGCCCGTGTGCTTTCCTTGAATGTCGAAAAATCGAATCTCGCGAAAATTGAACAGCTCTCCGTAAAACTTGAACCACTTGTCCATGTTCCCTTTGAACACATTGTGAGTCAGGTGATCGAGGTAATGAAATCCGACACCTTCAGGATGTGCTTTTGCGATCCAGTCAAATTCTTCGTTGTACGGACTGGTCTCGTAGTACTGGTCAACAAAATAGATCAGCGATCCGCCGATGCCCACGATCGCCGGCACGTCAATTGCTTTTCCATTGCCCTCGTAAGGTTCGGCGCCTTTTGAAACGGCATGTTTGAATGCATGCGCGGCATCGACGACTCGCCAACCCATCGAAGGAGCACACGGACCGTGAGCCGTGATAAATTCTGCGGCATGAGTTTCAGGCTGTGCATTGATCAAGTAAGAAATGTCGCCTTGTTGCCACAGTTCGATGGCTTTGGTTTTGTGAGTGGCCACATGCGTGTAGCCCATCGACGAAAACAGGTCCCGCAAGACTTGCGGATCCGGATGAGCGAACTCAACGAATTCAAAGCCATCCGTTCCGGCGGGATTCTGTTCAGTGATCGACGCGGGCGGAGCGTTGTGCGGAAAAGGTCCCAAAGTTTTCTCCCTTTTGACTTTCAGTCGGTTCGGCAACTATTGCTCAAATCTTACATCTTCTAGTGAGTTTGAACAGTCATGGCAGTGTATGCTGTACAATTTGTACAGTAGATTTGTGGGTGAGTGAGCATGTCTGAGCAATCTGACTTCGATATCGACGATTTGGATACATCCCTCCTTGGCGAGCTTCAAGCCGATGCTCGTGTCGGCGTTCTGGAATTGTCCAGGCGTTTGGGTGTCGCCCGCGGAACGGTTCAAGCAAGGCTTGATCGAATGATCGACGCGGGAGTCATTCGCGGCTTCAGCGTGAATCTAAATTTGGATGCGTTGGGGTTTCGAGTGAAGGCTTACGTGACGGTGGAGGTGAAAGAAGGACAAGTCGCCTCGGTGGTCGAGCCGCTTTCGAAAATTGATGAAGTCCTCGAAGTGCATTCCGTCGCGGCACAAGGAGACCTTCTTTGCCTCATTGCGGCTCGTTCGAATCAGCACATGATGGACGTTCTTGAAAAAGTGCTGACCATCCCGGACATCGCTCGAACGTCAACTGCGATCGTCTTAAAAACGCAAATCGAAAATCGATCGCATCAGTTGTTGGAGTCGATGAAGGGATCGTAAGTGTTTCTAGTGATAGTCGGACGCGAGAGCTTGGAAGTTCTAGGTTCAGTCACGGAGTGACGGCATGCAATAGCCCCGGACGCAAGTCCGGGGAAAACTTCCCTAAGCGAAACACTAGTCCTGAAGGGACGGCATGAGCGAAATCGCAACTCATGCCGTCCCTTCAGGACTAAAGAACTTTTTCAGTCACACAACCCAGCACTTACGTGCTGGGCTACCGCCTGCCGTCCCTTTGGGACTTGCAAATAAGGAACTAGGGGTTCAGCCTGCGACATCTTAAGCCGAACCAAGCCCAACCATTCTTCGCCAGGCACTCATTTGACCAAGGTGAATCATGTTGTGGCCTCCGACATAGAAGTTATGCACGGATCCGAGTGTCGGAAATCGTTCGGCGAATCCACCGCCGACAGGGTTGGGGCCTTGGAAAACTTCATCATCCGTTTCGCGAAGCGCCTCTACCACTTGATTCCACGTCTTGAAGTAATATTCAGTAATCGTTTTCATGTCCGGGAGCGTTCCATCGGCGTCGTCTTTGCAAACGCAATCCTTGCTAAAGTTCTCCTGAAAGCCCGCCGGAATATCGTCAACTGGTTTGCTAAGATCCTTCATGATCCTGTTGGCGTACAAACTCAGGTGACCATACACGAACGCCGGATGATTGGATTCGATTGGCTTTCCGTCTGCGGTTGCGAATCGGCCAAACATCTCTGGTGTCACGTCTTTTAGAAGGACTTCTGAGTACTTGATGACGGTTTGTAGCGAATCTGCAATCGTGTTTCCGAAACTTCGTGACATGGTTCTTCTTGTTGAAAAATTGTTGCTAGTCAATCGTTCGATCCTGGTTGAGCGACTTATAAATCGCGAGGATCTGCGGGTCTGCCGATTCTAACTGACGTGTACGAATAATTCGACCGCCGAAGATCGCCGCTGCCATTAAGGCGACCGTCAACAAGCCGCCGATCAGTGCGATGACTCCTTTGATGGCAGGGTCCAACTTGCTTGCGTACAAAACGAAAAACGCAGCTATCGCAGTGAGTTGAATCAATACGGCCAAAATTGCTCCGTAGGACAGGAACTGACTAATCGCGTATTTCGCGTTACTCTTGGAAACGTCCTGTGTTGGATCAATAAGAATCGCAGCTTTGTAAGCCAGCGCGGCGTCCTTCATGCGATGCTGTTTCTGCAAACATACGCCAAGGTTGTTCAGCGCTGACGCATCGTCCGGTTTTAGTTTCAACGAAGTACGAAAATGAGGTTCCGCGTCTTGGCTGTTGTCGAGGTTCAGTAGTCCCACGCCCAGATGAAAATGAGTGTGTGAATTGTCCGGATCAAGCTGCACCGCATTTCGAAAGAAATCGAGCGCTTCTTCATGCCGACTCAGCCCAGAAAGCACCCACCCTTTCCGGAGGTGCGAGTGCGAGGATTCGGGGATCAGTTCGATCAGACTGTTCGCTACCGGCAACGCTTCTTCAAATCGTTTCTGTCCGTTGAGCGAAAGAATCAGAATCTGAATGAGCCAAATGTTGTCCGGTTCCAGCTCGAGTCCTTGTCGGCAACTTTCTTCTGCTGCTTCGTATTGCAACAATGCGACGCACGCGGACGCAAGTTCTCCGTAGCCGTTCGGGTTGCCCGGTTCGAGGGAAATGGCTTGCGAGGCAAGTTGTTGCGCGAGCTGATGCCGTCCTGCGTTGTTCGCGGCTGAAGCTTTCCTGATAAGCTCATTGAAATTCAAAGGTCGCTTTCGGGATTAGAACTCGATAAAACTGTGGCGGTGAGGATGCTCTCGCTGTTAGATTAGAGCAACTGTTTTGAGTTGGTTTCAGTTTTCTTAAGGCTTGTTGAGTGTCAGTTCGCCTAACGGGAAAAGCAAGTGATTTTCTAAAAATCGGCGTCGCGTCAGCAGGCCGAGGTGACTTGAAGTCTGTGCGTTCGATCCTCAAGCAACGTCCGCATTGGATCCGACAAGTTGGTTCGCACGGTCGCACGATGCTTTGGGAGGCGTCCCATCGCGGCAAGCTGGAGATGGTGAAGTTTCTGGTCGATGAAGGATCTGACCTGAATGCTTGCGGCACCTATTACACGCCCTACTTCGTAGAAATTAGTTGCCTCTGTGCAGCGAAGCTAAAGAAACATCATGCTGTTGCTGAGTTCCTGCAACAGTCCGGCGCGAAGTCAAACATTCACATGGCTGCGTTTCTTGGCGAACTTAATGCCGTCAAAAAATTTCTCTCTCGCAGTCCCAAACGATTGAACATGGGCCACAAGCAGCATGAAATGGCCGGCAAGAACGATGATGGAATCGATGTGGTGCTCAAGCCCGCGCCGTGGGCCACGCCACTGTGCTACGCCTTGCGAGGCGCTGATGTTGAAACGGTTAAATTTCTGATTGATGAAGGAGCCACCATCAAAGGCTTCGACGATCAGATGTTTACCGCTGCCGATGACGACGTTGAAATGATTCGATTTCTGTTGACCAATGGGGCCGACACAAAATACGCCCCGCGTCCCTGCCCCGACGGCAGCGAGATGCACAAGTTGCTCGCTTCGTATGGCGTCAAGATGTCTCAAGAAGAATTGGACGAAGAGTTTGTTTACCTCTGTCGCGGCGATCGCGGTGGCAATCCGGACGAGGTGCGGGAAATGTTGAAGCATGGAGCCAACGTGAATCACCAAGACAGCAAAGGGAAAACGGCACTGCATCGCGCGGCTAAGGCTGGCTTTGTGGAAACCGCGACGATACTTCTGAAGCATAGAGCCTCGGTTTATATTCGTGACAAAGATGAAGAGACGCCTTTGTTCGACGCAGTCCGATCGACGATCAAGAAAACGGATGCTCAACTGGAAATGATCGATTTGCTGATTCGGTCAGGTGCCGATGTGGATGCAATTAACCGAAAAGATCAATCTCTGTTGTCGGTCGCGAAGAAACCAGAAGTTAAAAAACGTTTGAAGAAATGATTGGGGCCAAGAGATGAATGTCACGATACTCAAGTTGATTTTGGGTGCGACTTTCTTGTTGTTGCTAAGCGATATGACGTTTGCACAAAGTGATTCGAAGTTGCCTGCCGGCGTCGCAATGGTCGATGTTGCGAACTACAAAGGTTGCTTTGAGCTAAAAAACGATACCGTACGAGTTGTCCTTTGTCATCAACGTGGCGGAAGGGTTTTGATTTACGAACGCGATGGAGCGAATGTCCTCTATCTTAAAGATGAATCGGATTGGGATCCAAACGCGAAAGGAATCTCGCGGCAGCTGTCCGCCGGCCGATTCGATGTCGGTCCTGAACAACTTCAAGTCCGTGGTGATGATCTTTGGCTGGGGCAGTGGTCAGCGAAAGCGACCGGTGATCGTGAAGTCGAAATGACGAGTGTTGTCGATTCAAAATCTGGCTTGCAGGTTGTTCGCAAGTTTGCATTGCATGAAACGAGTTCCCGATTGACGGTCACGCAAACGGTAACCAACAAAAGTGCCGAACCGGTGCGACAATGTTTCTGGAGTCGCACGCTTGCGGTACATGGCGGCGTGTCGATTGTTCCTTGTGATTCGAAACGTAGTCTGATGCCGAATCTCTATTGCATGGCTCCCAACGGGAAGACGTTGAACTTCCGCCCCGACGATCCTGCGATTCGTCGAATCGATGACTATCTGGTGATCGACGGACCGCCCGGACATGCCAAACTGGGGATGGATTCCGTCAAAGGTTGGGTTGCGTATCAAACTCGTTCGGACCAGCTGTTTGTCAAACGCTATCCCGTTTCGGACATCGGGCTCTACGGAGAGCTTGCCGGTTACAACCTTTCGATTTGGTATCCAAAGGAGTCTTTCATGCCGGCATGCGAAGTTGAACCGATCGGTCCAATGAAGACATTGAAACCTGGAGAGAGCGATTCGTTCACGGTCGACTGGTGGTTGCTGCCACGAGAGTTTCCAGCGGATGGAAAAGTCGATCCGAAAGTAGTTGAAAAGCAAGTCGATAGCGATTGCAAGTTGTAAAGCTGATATTGCCTTTGGGATTTTCCTTCT
>CALLUY010000096.1 GCA_938010615.1 uncultured Pirellulaceae bacterium
GATCAACGACGAAGCGGGAGACGAGTTGTTGCGTCAGAACTATATTTCTTCGTTGAATTGGTTGGATGATGTGAAGCCATTGGACGCCGAGCCTCTTCGTCGCGCTGCGTAAATCATGTTCTTCAGAAAAAAAGCAAAATCCAAAAAGCATGACGGGCCGTCGCTTTCAAGCGACATTGCCGCGACGCGTAAGGCTGGAATCAAAACGGCGATTCTGGTCACCTTCTTGGTTTCAGGGATCGTTCCCGCGCTTAGTATGATGTTCAATCCGGCAACCGAAGGGCTTCCGTTTGTTCAGCAAATGCAGCAGATGTGGTCGATTGCTCTGGTGACCTATCCGCTGACGATCGTTGTCGCCACGCTGACGATTCTTCGCCAACGGAGAATTCTTAGGTTTGGCAATCTGTTTCTGGCAACGTCGATCGTTATCTTTTGTGTGAGCGTCGGCAATACGATTGGCGTTTTCGGAGGGCATCAAGCCTCCGTTGCCAAAGCGGATACCCGGATCGAACAAACGAATTTCAATTCGAATATCCAAGATCAAACGTGGACTGGATCCACAACAACAAACTTTGCGCCGAAACTTTCTCACTCTGACTCGCAGCCTCGATCCTTTTGGGATCTGCCAGCAGCCTGCTTGGGATTCTTCACAAGCTACCTCAAACTGTATGGCTTGCGAACTTTCTTGGCGTCTGTGTTGGTCGGAATTTTCGCTGGTAGAACAGCGAGCCGGTTTCTTGAGTACGTGCCGGCAAACCGTCAGGAGACCATTGGGTTGGCGAAGGAGATCTATGAAACTCATCGTCAGATGAGGTCAGCCAATTCGGCTTGAGGGTTTCAAAGCCAGCGCAGTGTTACTTCTCAAATTTAGGATTGCTTGTCAAAGTAGCACGTCTCTCCGAGACGTGGAAAATCGTCTCGGAGAGACGAGCTACTTAATTACCCTCCCCGTCGCTTAGGCTCCGACCCTCCCAGAGGGCCCAGAGGGAGAGTGATGTTGGGACTCTGAAAGCACGCTACGCCAAAATTGGCAGCACTTCAGTTTGTACGCCACCAGTCACATGCACCTTCGACTCACCGTCGACGAAGACGTCAACTTCTAAGCGAACTCCAAACGGCTTCATGTAAATTCCGGGCTCGATAGAGAAGCAAGTGTTTGGCATCACCAAACGCTCTTCCTTCGTTTCGAGATTGTCCATGTGAGCACCATTGCCGTGGGTTTCGATGCCGATGTTGTGGCCGGTGCGGTGAATGAAGAACTCGCCATGACCTGACTTGTCGATCACGTCGCGAGACGCCTGATCGACCTCCCAGCCTTGCAGTGCCCTGCCCTCTGCGAACGCATCTTCGACGCACTTGATTCCCGCATCGCGAGACGCAGCAACGATGTCAAAGATCTTGGTGTACTCGTCGGGTACTGAATCGCCAACGAAGCCGACTTTCGTCAAGTCGCTGTAGACGCCAAGTGGCACATCCATTTTGGCCCACATGTCGAGCAACAGGAAATCGCCTTCTTTGATCTCCGAGTCTGATCCTGGCTGCGGAGCGTAATGCGGATCGCCACTGTGAGGACCAACCGCGACGATCGGCGGATGATAGGTCGTCATGTTGTTGGCCGCGTAGTAAGACATGACGTGGTTTTGCAATTCGGATTCCCGCAGAGTGCGTCCGTCTTTAATGCTGCCGCGAACCAGTGTCCACGCCAATTCAAATGCGGCTTGGTTTAGGCGATCGGCTTCGAGGTGTAGTTCCCATTGCTCGGTCGTCCATCTTGCTTCGAAGTACTGAATCAGATTTCCAGAGCTGGCGATCTGGGGGCCGAACGATTTGATGAGCTCAACGGTGCCGCCGTCAACGCGAGAAACGTATGGATTCGCATTGTTTGGCGAATACTCCATGGCGATTTTTCCGGCGCCGCCGACCATCGACTTCAGTTCGGCGTGTAGTTCTTGCCAGCGGAGGTAAATTCGCTTCTGGCCCGGCAAGTGATCGAGTGCTTCGGTTTCGATTCGGTGGACCAGCTTTTTCGGATCGCCTTCGGCGGGCACGTAGTAAAAGAATCTTCGCGATCCACTTTCTTCCGGATCGATCCCCAGCACTCGCTGCGCAAGCACGTTGAGTCCACGAAAATCATAGAGCAACCAGCCATCGAATCCGAATTCGCGAATGGCCGATTGGATAGCGGTTAGGTCGAACTTGATCATGATCTCGTGCTCAAAAAAACGGTGGAATGTACGTCATCATATTCATTTCGCCATCATAGTCATTCCGCCATCGCTTTGAACCAGCTAGTAGGCTACTGCGAAGTGGATTCCGTTCGCGGATCCCTAAGCGCTTCAAGAAACTCTCTCACTCAATAGTCTCTAGTGGTACATCAAACCTGAATTGACTACTCGTCGATTCAATTCCGTTGAGGATGCTGCCAGCATCCTTACGTGCAGCAGACGCTGGCAGCGTCCTCAACGGCTGGTCAATTCAGCTCGGACGGACCACTAGGTTTCGTTACTTCGTCTTTGTCGGTGATAAGATTGGCTGGAGGCAGCAATCTCCATATTCGGCTCCGCCGTTATCGACGCCGTTGAGGCCCGGTCCGTAAAGTGAGTAAGCCTTTTCGTTCACCTTGTATATTAGTTCCTGCGAAGAATGAGGGTCGGTCGGGAGCGATTTTCGGTAGTTCGGAATAAGCTGCTGTAAGCTTTTTGGATACACTTGGTTTGCCAGTCGATATCTTTCCAAATCAATCGCCGTGATCAAAAGCGTTTTTTGGCTTTCGTGATCGGCTTGAGTTTTCAAAAGGATCTGCAATGCGGGCATGGCCACGCAGGCGACATGTTGACCGATCCATTCTCCAGCTTTAACACGGTCCGATGTTAAAGCTTTGACTGCAGTCGTCTCCAGAATTACTTGCAGTTTTCGGATTTCATCTTCCAATTCCCGGGCGGCTTGGCACCTTGCGTCGGTGGTGCTGTGAGCAAGCACTGCATCGACCATGCTGAAAACTTCAGCGGCTGCTTTGTCTGCCGCATTCCAGTCAATGTTAATCTCACCAACAATGTCTCTGACCTCTTCGTTTTTGAGGAAGTCAGACATCTGTTGCGTCTCCTGTAGAAACCTTACCGAATCAAGTACAAGGAATCGCTCACCAAATTGCAGCGTGTCATCGTAGTCCCCGACCAGTTCACCCGCGATCAAAATTTCTCGTAGCGATTCGAGTTCCCGGTCGGTGAAGTTGCCTGATCGAATTGCTGCGGCAGTCATGGTGCTTGCTTTCTTGAACACCGCGATTCCAACGATTTTTTGTAAGCTTGCATGCCCTCGAGAAACGGCCAGAGCGATACGCTGTATCGCTTCGATATCTTTTAGCCACAGTTCAAAATTGTTTTGGCCGCAAGATCGGTTGGCTCTTATGATCAAAACGTTACATACATCACGCGAACTGTTGGCCAACAAAAGTCGATTCGCAGCCAGATAGCGATTGTCTTTCGGAAACACCAGCGGCATATGAGACTGCTCGAGTTTCGATGCTTCGACCACCGCATTCAGACGAGCTTCCAGTTCATCTAGCCATTCGTTCACAAGTGGGTGTTCGCTAGGTTTCCAGATGCTATTTCGCGCTGCATCCACGGCTGGCTGCCATGATGGACGTGGTGTTCCTGAATGCTGTGACTCGACCCATTGAGCAAAGCTATCGATCACTTCTGATTCGGCGGGAGGCTCCACGCCGAGCTTCTTGTAAAGCTGTTGCTCTACTTCGGGTTCATCAACATTGATTTGAATATGTTTCGCCAAATGAGCGAACAAGTTGTTCTCGGGCGTGACTCCTTTCGAGAAATGTTCCTCAACCAGTTTGATGTAATCTGGTCGTTGAACATTATCTTGGGAAAATCGCGATTCCGAATTCGACTGTTCCAAAACTTGGCCGAGCGAAAGCTCAACAAGAAATGCCGCCAACAGAACAGCGGCAACAAAGAGCGAGCAAAACAGTGAGATTTTCATTGAGTCAACATAGGTCTAAGTTTCCAAAGGTCTAAGTTTCGTCGCGGATGCTGATTGGCGGAGGAGTTGGCATGTCTTCGTCGCCTTCAGCCGGTTCTGTCCGCGTGAACTGAGCAGGACTCGACAACGTTCGACGCCAAAATTGATGCGCCTTCTCGACGGCCTTCCCAAGCAAGCTCTCTTCCGGATAGTTTCCTTGTTCGTCCAGCGTGCCCGCATCGTGGCCCGTCATCAGAGCCAATGCTTCATGAATCGTCTCGACGGCGTAGATGTGAAACTTTCCTTTGCGGCACGCCTCGACAACGTCGGCTCGTAGCATCAAGTCGCCAGCGTTGGATTTTGGAATCACAACGCCCTGATCTCCAGTCAGGCCGAAATAGTCGCAAGCATCAAAGAAGCCTTCGATCTTTTCATTGGCGCCTCCGATGGCTTCGATGTTTCCGTGTTGGTCGATCGCGCCGGTCATCGCCATCGTTTGCTTGATCGGCGTGTTGGTTAGCGCGCTTAGCAAGCAAACCATCTCAGCGCCCGAAGCGGAATCGCCATCGATGCCGCCGTAAGATTGCTCGAACGCGATCGACGCGCTGAACGCTAACGGATGTTTCGTGCGAATCAGATGACGGAGAAGTCCGCCCAGAATATAAAAGCCTTTCGTATGAATCGTGCCCGACATCTGTGCTCGACCTTCGATGTTGATCAGTCCCGCGGTTCCAGGGCCGATCGTCGCAGTGATGCGAGCCGGGAATCCGTAAGTCAGCGGGCCAGAACGCATGACAGCCAAGCCGTTGATCTGGCCGATGGCTTCCCCGGAAGTCTCAACCATGATCGTGCGGTTGTTGACCATCTCCTGAAACTTTCGCGACGGCAGGCTGGCGCGGCGTTTGGTTCTGCGAACGGCGTCTTTCACATCGGTGTCTTTTACCAATTCGCCATCCGCGATGAAGGCAGCTTCCCGAGCAATGTCGGCGATGCGTCCAAAGCGAGCGGTTAGCCGATCGGTGCGAGCGACAATTCGGGCTCCATGTTCAGCAAGTGCAGCAACGCCTGACTTGTGGAAATGTGGCAATCCTTCGTCAACGCAAAGTTGAGCGATGACTCGGCCATAAGCTGCAATACCTTGGCTGTCTTTGATGATCTCGCTGTCGAAATCGGCAAGGATTTTGAACAGTTCCCGAAAGTCAGGGTCCGCGTGATCGAGTTGATAATAAGTTCGAGCGTCGCCGATCAGGATCACTCTTACGTGAATTCGAATCGGCTCTGGCTGAGTGACAACGGTTTGTCGCATCCAGCTGGCTTCTGGCGGAACGATTTCCAGCATGCCAGTTCGCAAGGTTCGCATTAGCGATCGCCAAGCGCCCGGTTCTGAAATGAGATCGTTCACGTCCAGGACCAAGTATCCTTCGTCGGCACGCAGGAGTGCTCCCGCGTGAACGCCGCGGTAGTCGGACATGGCAGCGCCGTTGGGACCGAAGTCCGGTTCGACGGTGCCCAGCAAGTTCATCAAGTTCGGTGTCGATTCCTCGACGACTGGTCGCGAATCGGAATCTTCCTGAGTCAGAACGACATTCACGCCGTAAAGAATTTTTAGCGGCGGATCTTCTTCTGAATCAATTCGGTATTCAACAATGTCTTTGACAACGTCACCGAGGAATTCCTTGACGCTTTTCGAATCGTAAGCGTTAGAAATCCTCTCGACCCAAGGTTCAACCAAATCGTTGGCGGCTTTCTCGTTGATCGTGCGGATTTTGGTTGAGGCTTCCCGAATGAGCTCGTTGATTTCGCGGCCGATATCCTTCAGCTGTTTTTGATAACCGTTGATCTTCGTTTCGATGGTCTCGACTGCTTCAGCGGTTATGGTTTCTTGCGCAACAAGTGCTCCCAATCGGTCCATGGGAACCGGCTGGCCTTCGATAACGGGAAAGATTCCTGCTTGCCCGGGTCCCTGTCCTTGAACCAGAGCCAAACCGTCTTTCTGAAGCGCATCTTCTAAAGGTTTCATTTTGGCCTTGATCTGGCCCTGCACGGATTCCTGGATCTCGTGTCGCTGTGAGGACCAGGGTTCGCCCTCGAGTGCCTTCACCAAATCGGATTCAGCGAACTCTGCCAACTCGCCCATGCTTTTTTTGAACTTGGGACCGTCACCCGGCGGTAGCTCAATCAAGCGAGGGTGTTCGGGCCGCGAGAAGTTGTGCACGTAACAGAAGTCACGTTTCTCTTTCGATGGTGGGGCCATCTCCGAAAGTAAATGACGAACCATTCGAATGCGACCGGTGCCGCGAGCGCCGCGCACGTAGATGTTTTGCCCGGGAGCCAAGCATTTGATGCCGAACTCGATTGCTTCTCGCGCCGTTTGTTGGCCCTCGACATCCGGCGAACCGACCAGTTCTGCAGTCGTCTCGAAGGATACGGAACCCTGATCGCATGACCACCGCAAATCATTCGCGCTAACAAGCGTCTTCAATCGAACTGGAGCCTGGTCTTGATTGTCGTTCATCTTCAATGGATTGTTGGGTGAAGTTTAGTAGTTTAATCCGGGTTCGTTTCGGTAGCCTGAGCCACTGAGATTGGAGATTCTTCTCTCCTCGCGCACAAGACGGCTAAACTGGCGATGGTCCCGTAGCGGAATTAAAGAGCGTGTCCGCAACAGGCCGTCTTTCGTCGTGATGCCCTTACTGAACATGTCTTCCAAAAGCGCGATCGCTTGATCTGCGCTGGCGGAATCATTGAGTTTTCGAAAACGCAAACTGTGAAGGCAGACGACTCGTTCCATGGCGTGACGACGATACCGAGCATTGTCCAGTAGTTGGTTCCAGCCGTCGACTGCGGCTTGGAATAGGGTGGCTTCTTCGGCAAGAATCTTGTTCGCCTCGGGTGTGGCTTCGGAATCTGGCGCGATCTCGAGGTCTCCGTACTGTTTCCATTTTTCTGACAGTTGATTGTCGAGTGCGGCAGCAACCTTGAGAATGACTAATCCATTGTCGGGATCATCTTCGAGAATTTCGCGATAGACCGTTATTGCTTCCGGCCACTCGCTATCGCCGTAGTGCACGTCGCCAATTTTGTTTCGCGAAACCGTTGTTGCTGCAGAGGCGATTGCGGGGAACAGGGGTGACAATGCGAGCCAGATTCCGTAGCCGGCGCCGGCCAGTAGCAGCAGCACCAAAAGTCCGATCGACAGCCGATGTTCATTGATTGAAAACAGGCTGAAGCCAGCGTTATTTTCCGCGGAGTTTTTCAAAGTATTCCTTGGCGTGTTCTCGTTGCGATTTCGGCAGCACTTGGTTTTCGAGAGGATCGTTTTCCTCGTTGATACTCTTGCGAACGATTTCGCGAACTTCGCTCGTCGAGCGACCGGTGATGTTGTTGCCGTCGGCATCGCCCGTCACGACCGTTTGGCCTTTCTGAAGTTTGCCTTTCACGCGAGATTTATACTTTCCTGTTTTGTCTTTTTCTCGCTCGCGTTCGCCAGCTCCCGGACCTTTTCCTCTGGCGTTCTTGCTCCATTTGGGCTCATCGCTTTCTTTGCCATTCATGCCGCCTTTGGCCCCTTCGATATCCTTCTCCAGATCTTCAAGGGCTTCCATCTCTTTGAGTTCTTCTTCCATCTGCTCCATCTCTTTGGCCAGATCTTCCAGGCCCTTCGCGGCGTCTTCCATCGCTTGTTGCTGAGCCTTTCCTTGCTCACCTTTCTTTCCATTCTGCGGTTTGCCGCCCTGTTGTTTCTTGCCGCCGCCCTGCTTCATGCAGTTGGCGCAGTCTTGCATCTTCTGGGCCATCTTCTTCATCTTGTCCATCTGACGCTTTTGCTTTTGTTTCTCTTCAAGCTGAGCCTGAAGTTTTGCAGCCTTGTTGGCGTCGCCTTGCTGCTGAGCTTTCTGGATGTCCTTTTTCAGCTTCTCGATTTTAGCTTTGTGTTGTTCCTGAATCTTCTTGAACTCTTTTGCTAACTGCTTGATGTCGTTGGCGAGCTTTTTCTTTTCGGCTTCAGACATTTTTCCTGACTTGAGTTTCTCAGCCAGATCTTTGACGGCTTTGGCGGCCATCTTCATGTCGCCTTTGGACATTGCTTCGGCGACTTTTTTGGCGGGGCCATTGCCAACGTCCTTCAGCTTCTGCAGTGAGTTCTTCAGATCTTTGCTGCCGCCAAGTTCTTTCTGGCGTTCTTCAATTTCTTTCTTGATGTCGTTGAGTTCAACGAGCGCCTGTTTTTTGTTGGGAAGTTTTTCCGGATCGAGGCCATCGAACTTTCGCTGCAGCGAATCAAGTTTCGCCAACGCATCCTTGAGTCCAACGGCTTCCAGTGATTTGCGTTTCTTTTCGATCTTCTTCTGCATTTCCTTGACGGCTTTTTTAACCGTCTCGACTTCAGCGGTCGCATCGGAAGCGACAGCCTTCTTTTCGAAGGCCGCGTTGGGCAAAAACGTGATGGCAAACAGAAGTGCAATCGGAATCAACGGAAGCGCTAAACTTTTGATACGTTCAAATTTGAACCGGTCGCGGATGTCGATGACTTCGGCGCTTCGGTCGGCGTCTTTTAATAATGCTTGGCCGACTTCTGTTTCGGATGTTTCCTTGTCGATGGCGAGGGCGCTTGAGAGTCGCTCTTTTAGTCCGAAGCGACTGTCGACTTCGATGGCCGCCGTTTGCGTATCGATGAACTTGCGAATCGAAAGTCCGCCCGCGACGATCAACGAAAGTACACAGCCTCCGATCAGCCACGCTGCCGTCCAGGCGTCGTGATGGTCTTGCGTTTCCAAAAACGACAGATACCAAATCTTGGGCACCAATAGGCCAATGACTGCCACGATCAATCCTGCGAACAACGCCCATGAAAGGACGTGAACGAAGCTGTAGAAGTTCAAGCGACGACGCGCTTTGGTGACTTGGCGATTGATATCGTTCATTTCGTTCTGCCTCAGTAAGAAACCGTTCGATGTCTCGGCTCAATTATAGGACGCCGCGGGGAGCTCACGAAATCCGAAAAACGAATTCCCCATTGTGGAAATCGGTTTTTCCAACCCAAATTGTGGAGAAATTGCGATAAACCGTGCGGATTACCAGTTATTACCCCGAAGCAGGACGGTACGATTCAACAGAAGTTCTTTTTAAGACCAGATTGGCTGCAAAGTCAGTGGATGTGAAAACCATGGCCAATGATGAAAGCATTTTGAATGGTGGAGTTGATGGCGAGTCGTTTGATGTGCCGACGCCAGACGATTTGCCGACTGCCGATGTTGTGATCTACGATGGCAACTGCGTTTTCTGTCGCAAGTCAGTTCAGATGTTGGACTGGTGGGTGAAGGAAGGCCAGATTGCCTATTTGTCGCTGCATGATCCGTATGCTCAAGAGCTCTGCCCAAATTTGACTCACGATCAAATGATGGAACAAATCTATTTGGTCGGTCGCGAGGACGACTCGAGACATGGCGGAGCTGAAGTGATTCGCTACTTGAGCACTCGTTCGTGGAAGCTCTGGATCGCTGCCCCGTTTCTGCATATTCCTGGCAGCATGCCGCTCTGGCAATGGCTGTATCAGCAAGTAGCAAAACGCCGCTACAAGATCGCCGGCAAGCTCGAAGGTGACTGCGATGAAGATGGCACTTGCAAAGTGCACTTCGATAAGTGAGCTTTATTTAGGTGAGCTTCGTTGCCGCGATTCGGGATCCTTCCGTGAGTCGTGTCGTGGATCGAGCAACCGTTGTTACGAGTGTTGTTGATGAAAACGTGCTATCAAATCCGCCAAATCCGTCACGAACGGGTCGCTTGAGGGCATTGGACTGCTTGGTCAGCATTGAGCCGCGACCCTGATTCTTCTACTCTCCGAGCCACCTATTGAATGCAGGACCGGCACCGGAGATACATCAATGAAATGCTTTTTGAATCGCCTTGGCAACTCTCGAAATCCCCACAACAATCGTTCTGACTATCTGCGATTGGAACCTCGGCAACTGTTAGCAGGAATCGTCTTCAACGCAGAGACCGGACAAGTCCTGATTGGCGGTACGCCGGAAGCTGACCATGCGACGGTAACTCAAATCGAAAATCAAATCACCGTCACGCAAGAAGGATTTGAATCGCGACAGTTTGCGGTGTCTGAAGTATCAGTGCTGCACTTCGTGGGACTCGATGGAGACGACTACTTCAGAAATGAAACTTCGATTCCCAGTCGAGCCTACGGACAAGGTGGAGACGATCACCTCGTCGGCGGCGAAGGAGACGACCGACTGATCGGCAACGATGGCGATGACGTCCTCGAAGCTAACGGCGGAAATGACTTTATGTTCGCCGGACTCGGGGATGACGTGTTGTACGCTGGCGAGGGAGACGACCGTATTATCGGCGCGGCAGGCAATAACGAGATCGAGGGGAATGATGGCAACGACACCATCTACGGAGGAAGAGGTGACGACACGATCCGCGGAGGAGATGGCGATGATCTTCTGGTTGGTTGGCTGGGAGATGACTTTATCACCGGCAGCGTTGGATCAGATCGAATCCACGCGGGTGAAGGAAACGATAAAGTATACGGGCACGTCGGCGACGACTTCCTTTACGGCGGAGCGGGCAACGACGAACTCGATGGAGGCCTTGGCTCGGATGTTCTCAACGGCCACGGTGGAGACGATATTCTTCAAGGCAGCCACGGAGAAGACCGGATCATTGGCGGCGCCGGTTCCGACCAGTCGCACTACTACGATGATGCTGAGGAATACCATGTGTCAGGCCGTAGCCAGACTTTCTACGTGACCGATTTGACCAAAAGAGTAGACAAGGGGCAGGAGTTCGTTTTCGCAGTCGAGGAGTTTGTCTTTTCGGATGGCGTTCGCGAACCTGCCGATTTGGTTCAAAGAAAAACTCACTCGGTCAAAGAAGTTGTCTATGTTCAGCCAGTGCTCGTAGCGGATACCAACGGACTGAACAAAACGATCTTCTTTGGAACTCCTGGCCAAGAGGCGGATATTAAAGCAAGAATCGATGAGATTTTTGCGCAG